>CAYXVH010000204.1:0-6074 GCA_964468615.1 uncultured Thiotrichales bacterium
TTATATTCACTCCATGCAGCCTATAATCGCGGCCCATTTGGGATGCGTGCACTGTATGCAGAATGGGACATCGATGGGAGTATTAAAGACTTAGCAGGCGACCCTGATGAACAATTTGGCTGGTACGTAGAACCTAGTTACAAGCCTCTTAGCTGGTTAGGTCTTTATGCACGTTACGAAGAAGTTGAAGGTATCCGTATACAAGATCAATTTAGCCAATGGGAAGTTGGCGCAAACTGGTGGCCGCATAAAGATGTAGTTGTTAAATTTGATTACCGCGATCGCTCACATGACCCAGAAGCGGAAGCAGAGGGACGTGACTTTGATGGCTTTGATTTAGGTGTAGGCTATATGTTCTAAACATTAAAATTCATATATAAGCCGTAGTAGAAAAAACTACTACGGGCATTTTAGCTTTACATTTTTCAAAATTTTATAAAATGAAACGAGGCAATCCCCTAAAAAGGAAATAATGATGATCACTAGTATGAAATGGATTTTATGCATCGTTTTGTTATTCAGTGTCGCTCAAGCTGAAGAGGTGTATCAATCACAAGATGATTTTTTAGCGAGCACTTTTGATAACGTACCAGACCCTCAGCGATTAACACTATCAGGAGACCTATCCAAACAAGTAAAAAAGATTCTCGATCATCGCTACAAAAAAATTCGTGTGCCTTATTGGCAAGAAGGTTGCAGAACTGCTTGGGTACTTGAAGAAATTGGCAAAGAACGTCCTATTACGACTGGTTTCGCAGTGAACTCTCAGGGGCTTGAGAAAGTGAAAGTTTTAATTTTTAGAGAAAGCCGTGGTTGGGAAGTTAAACATGACTTTTTTGGACAGCAATTTATCGGCGCAAATTTAACCAATAAAAATAGACTCGATACAAACATTGACAATATATCCGGCGCCACACTTTCAGTAAATGCAGTCACCAGCATCTCCAGAATGGCTCTTTTACTACATGAACACGTAACAAAAGATTCGTGTTAGTATTTTCGCCCCATGGCCGCCAAACTTCACAAGTGGCATCGCAGAATAGGCCTGCTTGCTGCATCATTCATTGTTTTTTTAGTTATCACCGGTATTGCATTACAGCATAGCGATGAATTCAATCTAAATACACAATACTTAACCAACTCCTGGTTACTTAAGTACTACGGAATAAAACCTAATCCAATTACGACCTACCAGCTAGGTAACCAAACCATTTCCCATGCCGGAGAATCAATCTATTTATCTGGCAAGCCTATTACAGATGAAGTTTCAGCTATCCATGGCGCAATTAAACAGGCCACTGACTCGAAAAGTGAAATTATAATTGCCACCTCAAGTTCTTTAATCGTTATAGATGTCAAAGGTGACTTAATAGACGAAATTTCCACACAAGACGGTCTACAGGAAGCCCCTATAGGCATCGCACTTTCAAAAAATAATACCGCTATTGTACGTGGAATTAACACGTACTGGGAAAGCACTAGTGATTTAACCAATTGGCACAAACTACAAGGACCACATCCTCACTGGGTAGCGCCCGCTATAACCCTGCCGGCATTAAGGCAAGTAATTGAATCTCATGATATGAGCAAACAGATTAATTTAGAAAGGTTTTTACTCGATGCCCATAGTGGACGAGTTTTTGGAAAATATGGTATTTACGTTATAGATGTAGCTGCCATCTTGTTACTGATTCTTTCTATTACTGGAATTTGGCTTTGGGTGGTTCGTCGTTAAAATACTAAATAAATTAATGTACTGCAGTAAATAAAAATGGTTCAAATTCTTTTAACGCTTTCTCATATACCTTGCGTTTAAACGCAACCACTTCTTCAAGAGGGTGCCAATAATCCACCCAACGCCAGTTATCAAATTCGGGTTTTTGGGAATGATTTAAACAGATATTACTTTCATCAGTTTGCAGTTTTAACAAAAACCAACGCTGCTTTTGACCGATACATTTAGGCATACTGTGCTTACGCACTAACCGCTCTGGCAATTTATAATGAAGCCAATCTTTTGTACAAGTGATAATATCAACGTGGCTTTGACCCAAACCGGTTTCTTCTTCTAATTCCCGATAAAGAGCCTGCTCAATGGTTTCATTTGGTAGAACTCCTCCTTGAGGAAATTGCCATGCTTCTTGACCATACCGTTTACACCAAACGACATGTCTAGATTCATTGCATACTATGATGCCAACATTTTCGCGATAACCAGAAGCATCAATTACATGCTGATTATATTCCATCACTAGCCTCCTGGTTTATATTGTTGCATAGGGTCTAAAATGGAGCAATTTAGACTGCGTCTAGATATACAAACTTAATATACAATACAATGACTTAGCATTATTGAGCAGGAACTCTTTCAACATTAAAATTAATAACAACTATGGCATTAGCATTATTTGATCTAGACGAAACCCTTATCGCTGGCGATAGTGATTATGAATGGGGATTACACCTTGTATCGATTGGCAAGGTGGATGCTGAATTCTATGCAAATGAGAACGAGCGTTTCTACAAAGAGTATCTAGCTGGTCAACTAGATGTATATGAATTTTTAAATTTTGCTCTGCAACCTTTAGCCAATAATTCTTACGAAGAATTATGCCAATGGCGTGAAGAATATATAGAACTACACATTAAACCTATTATCAAACCCAAAACATTTGATTTAATTAACAAACACCGGGATGCGGGTGACCATTTAGTCATTGTCACCGCAACAAACAGTTTTATTACTGAACCAACTAAAGCAATATTTGGCATAGATGACTTAATTGCAACAGAACCTGAGATGAAAAATGGAAACTTCACGGGGAAAGTGCACGGTACACCAAGTTTTGGCCCAGGAAAGGTAACTCGCTTACAAGAATGGCTGAAAAATTCTAGCCATTCCCTTGAAGGAAGTTATTTTTACTCTGACTCGCGCAATGATATCCCGTTACTAGAGTTAGTTAGCCATCCCATTGCGGTAGACGCAGATGAAAAACTCAACGAACATGCTGCCAAAAATAATTGGCAGCAAATAAGCTTAAAGTAATTTTTGAATCTTAAAAAGACTGACCAAATTCTTTCTTATATTGCTCCTTGAATTCATTCAATGAATATTTATGATTTTGCGTACCATTGTGCGCAACTTTTATAGCACCCATCAGTGCAGCAATGCGGCCAGTGACGTCCCAGTCTAGATTATTCATTAAACCGTAAATCAACCCGCCTCTATACGCATCTCCACAGCCGGTTGGATCTTGCACTGCAGTGGCTTTCACCGCAGGAATGTCAATTGACTTACTATTCGTATGTATAACAGAACCTTCACCGCCACGGGTGACAATTGCAGCTTCTACTTTTTCGGCAATCTGTTGAATCGATAGCCCAGTACGCTCTTGCAACAATTGTGACTCATAGTCATTCACACAAACATAGGTAGCCTGCTCTACAAATTTAAGCAGCTCCTCCCCATCATACATTGGCATACCCTGACCTGGATCGAACATAAATGGAATCCCTGCATCCACACACTGTTGTGCATGTTGCACCATGCCATCTTTGCCATCAGGCGAGATTAAAGCCAGCGTAATACCATCTTGCGTAGGGATTGTATTTTCGTGTGCATTATTCATCGCACCAGGATGAAATGCGGTAATCTGATTATCGTCTAGATCAGTCGTAATAAACGCTTGTGCAGTGTATTCACTGTCTAATTTCGTAATATATTTTTGATCAATACCACATTCAGACATCCATTTTGAATATGGATCAAAATCCTGCCCTACCGTACCCATAGGGAAGCCATCACCACCAAGTAAATTTAGGTTATATGCAATATTGCCTGAACAACCCCCAAACTCCCTGCGCATTTGTGGCACCATAAAACATACATTTAGAATATGCACCTTCTCTGGCAAGATATGCTCTTTAAATCTGTCGGGAAATACCATAATGGTATCGTAAGCAAGAGAACCACAAATCAATGCAGACATCGTATCAATCCTTTTTCTAATTTAAAGAAACTCTGATTTATTCTGATACTTCGTTAAAAAATACTCTCAAAGTGCTCATGCATATAAAATACATTCCGCATTTTCGATATTTTTGCCTCGTCTCAGGAATAAATCAGAGCTTCTTCTAAGTTTATCTAAACATGTTAAATTTGAAGACGAAGGGTATCAGATTATACTGCAACAATTTAAAGTGCTTTTATAAATGACGGTATTAAAAGAAGAATTAGTTCGCCACTATGCGTGGCTACGTAAATATGGCTATAACGATTCACATAGCGGCAACGCTTCCATGCGTGACGGAGACACTATATGGGTAACCCCCACAGGGGCTTGTGCGGACACGTTGCAAGCTAACGATTTAGTAGCCTGCTCAATTGATGGCTCGTGCGGAGAAAATGCATCATTTGATGCAAAATTACATATTGAAGTCTATAATCAAAACGCTAAAGCCTGTGCAGTATTTCATAGCCACGGACCTCACACCATCGCACTGACCATGAATGGCCAAGATTTCATACCCGATGATTTTGAGGGGAAGTTATATTTCCCCACTGTACCGGTACACACTATAAATTTTGACGATTACTCAGAAAAATCACCACAGCGTGTTGCAGATACCTTGCGCAATTATTGCATCACTGTAGTGAGTGGTCATGGTGTATATGCCTGCGCAGAATCGATTAACCTTGCGTACAAGTGGACATGCTCTTTAGAACACTCAGCCAAAATTGCCTACCTGTATCAGCAAATACAGTCCTAAACTTCAACCATCTGGAAATCATCCTTCATCGCCCCACACTCTGGGCACTTCCAGTTAAAAGGAATATCTTCCCAGAGAGTACCTGGTTTAATCCCTTCTTCAGGTGCGCCTTTAGCCTCATCATAGATCCAGCCACAAATCACACACATATATGTTTTATACTGCATTAATAGTTAGTTCCCAGAAAAGTTGAATAAGTAAAGTAGAATACGTTCAATAAAATTATTCTGATAAACAATGAATACATCTGCAAATACACCCGTTGTCTTAGCCTTTTCTGGTTCCGACCCTACAGGCGGTGCTGGCATACAGGCAGATATCGAAACCATCGCTAGCTTAGGATGCCATGCCGCACCTAT
The DNA here is from genome assembly GCA_964468615.1 of uncultured Thiotrichales bacterium. Classification (GTDB taxonomy): domain Bacteria; phylum Pseudomonadota; class Gammaproteobacteria; order UBA4575; family UBA4575; genus JABDMD01. The sequence continues at coordinate 5,130 of CAYXVH010000204.1, forward strand.
CATTACTTCAGTAACGGCCCAAGATACTACCAATGTCGTTGACACCTCTCAAATCAATGAACATTTTATTATCCAACAAGCACGTGTTGTTTTAGAAGACATGAACGTTGCTGCAATTAAAATTGGCTTAATTGAAAGCGACACAACTGCAATGGCAATACACACACTGCTTACAGACTATAAAAATATACCTGTTGTATTAGACCCCATTATCACCTCCAGTGGTGGCAAAGTTTTGGCTAATGAAGATGTAATTGATGCGATTAATACCTTGTTAGTTCCTCTTGCAACGATCGTTACCCCTAATAGTGACGAAACTAGAAGCTTGGCGCCTGAGGGCGACACCCTCGATGCTTGCGCAATGGCACTTTTAGAGCGCGGCACGCATTATGTGTTAGTCACGGGTACACATGAAAAAACCGATAAAGTTTGTAACGTTTTATATGGTAACCATCGCAAACTCGATACACGTAGCTGGCCTCGCCTACCTGATGAATATCATGGCTCTGGCTGTACGCTTTCGTCTGCCATTGCTGCAAATATTGCACGTGGACAAGACATTGTCTCTGCAACTCATCAAGCCCAAGAATACACTTGGAAATGTTTGCAGGCTGCACGTCAGCTTGGCATGGGACAAAAGATCCCCAATCGTTTCCATTGGTTATAATAGTCACTTCACGTAAACATGCAAAATCTTACGGGTCTATATGTAATAGCCGATGCTGCGTGCATTGGGAAAGATGAAATTATTACTAAAACAGAAGAAGTATTAACTGCCGGTGTAAAAATTATTCAGTATCGAGACAAAGTTAATTCACAAGAGAATCGTTACAAAATAGCTGAACAACTACGCAGACTCACAAGCGACCATACATGCTTATTGCTTATTAATGATGATGCACAGTTAGCTCAATCTATAGAGGCTGACGGCGTACATTTAGGTAT
>CAYXVH010000205.1:0-6591 GCA_964468615.1 uncultured Thiotrichales bacterium
GTTAAGCGCTTGAGAAATATACTCCGGCCGATCTTCCTCAGGCATCGGCGGCATTTTATGCGCAGTCTGTGGAGTGGTTGGCATAACGACCAAGTCCGCGCTTTCTAATACTTCATTATAATCATTAGTCAGCTTACGAGAGAAATTCTGGGCCCGGGCATAATAAACACCATGGTAGTATTCCCGCATGTAGTGACCGACAACAGCGCCCATTTTAGCAGTCGGTGACAAGTCACCGCCGTTGGCTTTGATGGCTCTCATCATGTGACTGATCAGATGAGGATCATAATAACCTTTGTGCTGGTACGCAGTAAGACCGTGATAGAAATTTGAAATCCCGCCTTCGATGGCGATGGCATTCCACACGGGCACTACATGGACATGCGACGGTACTGATACTTCTTCAGCTACGGCACCAAGCGCCTTTAGTTTTTCGATTGCGCTCCGCACGGCTTTGTTGACTGTTTCCATGGCTTCTGCGGTTTCAAAGCCTTCTTTAATGACCGCAACCTTCAAGTCCTTCATGTCGCCGGTTAATGCTGCGGTATAGTCAGGTACCTCAATGTTACTAGGCTGACGGGGGTCAGTGGCCGTAGTATCCACGCCTGCGATCACATTAAGCATCAGTGCCAGATCTTCGACCTTGTTGGCCATTGGGCCTACATGGTCAATCGTCTGGTCAAAGCCAACGATGCCTGTGTAAGGCACCAGACTGTGGGTTGGTTTCATCCCCGCAATCCCTGAGAAGGACGACGGAATACGGATCGAGCCGCCTTGGTCGCCACCAAGCGAAATGTCGACTTGCTCCGATGCAACGGCCGTCGCCGAACCACAAGAAGAACCGCCGGGGACATGATTCTGGTCAACTGGATTCCGACCAGGGCCATATACACTGGTGTGCCCACCGCCTGAGAATGCAAAGTCATCCGTATTCAGCATAGCCGTGATGTGACCACCGGCTTCGATGATCCGCTTTGTCACAGTCGCATCGATAATTGGAGTATAGCCATAGAGCAGTCGGGAGGCACAGGTCATTGGGATCCCGGCAACTGAAATCGTATCTTTCAGCCCGATGCGTTTTCCGGACAATGCACCATTGGTCACTTCGGGAACAGCCAAAACGCTGCATTCGCGCACAATTCCGTTAAGGGGGTCATTTTCCGGTTCCGGGCGCACACCGCATGATCGAATTGCCGGCGTCACTTCTCGCAAAGGTTCAGGAAGTTGGTCGAGCACATCATAGCCGCCAATCACACCCGCTACGATCGGGGCGATGTCATTAGCTTCCGCCTCGGTCAAACTGAGATTATAGCGCTCGGATATAGAGTTAATATCGCTGAGAGAAGGTCTTCGTAAAGTCATATTATCTCCTTTCTGGTCAATTTTAAGTTAGAAGTGGTGACGCCAATACCCGTCTGCCTAATTCGAGCTACGGACGCCAGATTTTTCCTATTTTCACAAACCGCCTAGGGCATTTTGCGACAAAAAGATGAATAAGTAGATTCTATATAAATAACTCATCTAGTTTCTTTTCGTATTCGTGATAACCCAAAATTTCATAGAGTTCTGCTCTAGTCTGCATCAGTTCTAGAATATTTTTTTGTGTGCCTTCTTTGCGCAAAGTTGAATACACTTTCAGTGCTGCAGCATTCATGGCACGAAAAGCAGATAAAGGATAGAGAGCCAAACTTACGTTAACAGAAGCCAATTCTTCTATCGTAAATAACGGCGTTGAGCCAAACTCGGTAATATTAGCAAGTACAGGAAGGCCAACTGCATCTACAAATTTTTGATACATAGCAAGTTCTGTAATAGCTTCAGGAAAAATCATATCGGCGCCGGCCTCAGCACATGCGCTGGCTCGGTCAATAGCTGCATTTAAACCTTCAACTGCTAAGGAATCGGTTCTTGCCATAATGACAAAGTCTGGATCAGACTTAGCATCGACTGCGGCCTTGATTCGATCAACCATTTCATCTTGTGAAACAATGGTCTTATTCGGTCGATGACCACAGCGCTTTTGTTGGACTTGATCTTCGATATGAACAGCAGCGGCACCTGCTTTGATCATTGAACGAATGGTACGCGCAATATTAAATGCGCTCCCCCAGCCAGTATCAATATCAACCAATACTGGTAAATCAACTGCATCGGTGACTCGCCGGACATCAATTAATACATCTTCCATAGTCGTAATACCTAAATCGGGAATTCCACAAGAACTAGCCGCAACTCCGCCACCAGATATGTATAAGGCACTAAAACCGACTGCTTGAGCCATGCGTGCATGATAAGCATTGACGGTTCCGACTACTTGTAGTGGTTTTTCTTCTTCAACTGCTTGTCGAAACCTTGCACCTGGCGAAAATGATTTAAAGTTTATAGGGTCTTTGTTCTTCATCTTGTTTTGGTAACTGTAATATTCGTTGGTCATCCGGTTTACTTAACTCTACTTGCAAATATTTCATTCTATCTAAAATAGTGGGTGGCTTTTCTGCTTGATTGCGAAGAAATCTTGTTATCCATGAAGGGCCCTCAGCAATTTCTGGATCTAGTTTTATTGCTTTTTCATAGTCAGAGATTGCTGCAGTGTAATTTTGCATACGATCATGCAGTATTCCACGGTTAGCATAGCTTGCGCTAAATTCAGGCTCTTGTTCAATTACTTTGTTAAACACACCCAATGCTTCATCGTATTGCTCGAGTAACATTAATGTACGTGCAATACCTCGGTTTGCATGAATAAGTTGTGGGTTTTCTGCAATTGCTTTTCGGTATGATTTAAGTGCATTGTCGTACATACCATCTTCAAAATATTTATTAGCAGCATGATAGTGACTTTCGCCACTAGATTTTTCCTTAAACGCGCCATCATATAAAGACCAAGCAATCCATGCGATAGTAAGACCTAGTGCAATCTTCATTAGAACTTTGTATTGAGTATTTTCCATTAAGGGTGTAGTCCAGTGCTTATATTAAATAAGTACGAAAATACAAGTACAACGAATATCGCTAGGATGCGAGCTCGCTTTAGTTGAGCATCTAATTCAGTTTGAGGTAACTCTGATTTTGTTTTCTTTTGTAAGCGCCTTACACTGATTACCCAAATCAGTTTACTCACAGGGAAAAACAACAGAGTTGCTAATATTAAGAAAGATATTAGAAAGTATGTATTCAAGGCTTATAATAATACGCAATGTTTACAATATGATACCGTAATTATTAATTACTGGTAGGGGATAAAAAAAGCGTGCCGTAACACGCCTTTTATGTTTTAGATATAATTATTATGATTTCTCAACAGCTTCTCTTTCGGTGATTTGCACATCGCCAATATCGTCATACAGAACTTCTATTTCTTTATCAGGAACGGTCGACATTCCCATCTTATAAGCAAGGAACCACATCATAAATACACCAAGTGCCCACCATAATAGCTGCCAAGCCCAAATAGAAGGCATGCCAAATATCCAAGTAGTGGCATCATTTGGATTGCCAAAAATGGTGTTTCCGATTACAGCGCCTGGGCCAATTCCGAAGAAGAACCAAACCAAAGTAATGATCCAAGCTATCGGCTTTAATTTTTGACGATCAGCTGTGGTTAATGACGTGTGCTCACGTAAGTAGTTATGAAACTTCATTTTATGTTCCATATTATTGCTAGCACTTTTTTGTGTAAGTGCTGAGACAAAAATGGCAAGACCAAGATTAAAGAATATACCCCATCCTGCAGAATGTATGGTCCACGGCCATCTACCCCAAGGCATGTACTGTGATCCAATGCTTTCTGTAAGCGTAACGGCAATTAACCCGACTATTAGTCCTATGACTACTCCTTGTCGTGTCAACCACGGCCACCAGCAAACTGCAATTAATGCAGGCCACATCTGGAAACCATAGGCTACTGCTAAACCGCCAAGCAGCACGAGTGCATCTTTACTGGTTGTTGCCACAACTAATGCTGCAAGTACGATGAGTACAACGCCAACACGGCCCCAAAAGATTTGTTGTGCGTGTGTCGCATGCGGCATGGCATAGTGTTTCAAAATGTCACGCGTCAACATGCCACCTGCAGTGGACATGTATGCGGCACCGGTGGACTGCATTGCTGCTAAAGCACACACAGCTAACAAGCCTACAAACCATGGCGCTGAATCACCGAGCAGATGAATTAATTGTGGCACCAGCATGCCTTGTTTGCCTGCCGACTCCATTAGGTCTTTACCTTGCAAACCATCTGCCATTATGTTGTTTACAAGTTCAGGATGGGCTGCAAGGAAAGTTAAATCGCCACCAAGAAAGTGACCACCTAATCCTTGAAAGGCTGTGAACACCATAAGAATGAATCCAATTCCGAATGAAGAAGCCCACACCTGTTGAGGTCCAAATGGTTTTGGAGAGTTATTGGCAAACGCCCACATGGAAAATGCCGGTGCAGACTGAATGCCCATCAGAGCAAACATATAGGTCAGGATCATAATGCCTGTCCATGCACCACCTGTTGCCGATGGGCCATTACTTACAAACTGAATTACTCCAGGTATGGCAATGTAATGACTGTAATCCGCAGGAGTGCGTTTCTCATCAATAGTGGCTAATGCTGCAATTCCTTCATTTAGTCTTTCAAAACCTCCCACATAATTCAATGCGATAAATCCAATTGCGATAATCCCAAACGCTAACAAAATAGCTTGTAATGAGTCTACATACGCAACCGCTCGTAACCCACCTGATGCAACATATATAATTACTACCGCTGAAAGCATCCACATGCCGACATTCACTCCAAGCAAACCGTCAGTAAGTACATTAAATAAAAATCCGGAAGCTCTTAGTTGTACACCCAAATATGGAACGGAAAAAACTAGTGCAACAAGAACAACTAATAATCGAATCGCATCAGACTTAAAATAGTTAGATAACATTTCGCCCGGGGTAACAAATCCAAAACGTTTTCCAAGAATCCATTGTCGTTTTAGAAACATTACACCAGTGAAGGGAATGGTGATGGCGTAAAAAGATGCATAGGCATATTGAAAGCCGTCTCGATATAACAGACCTGGGTGACCCATGAAGGTCCAGCCAGAAAAAGACGTCGCCGTTGCCGCCAACACAAATACCCAAAGAGAAATTCCTCGGCCAGCGATAAAGTAATCAGTCGCAGTTTTGGCGGATATTGCACATTTTACACCCCAGAAAATGCAATATGCCCAATACAGAGCTACAAAGACAAAAAGCCATACGATTTTAGCTTCCATAGAACCTCCACGAATAGCACCTTAGATTTTAAATTAGGTAGTGCTATTTCTTGTTATTATTTGGCTTATTATAGGTATTAGTACGTTAAATGTCATATGGAAAATGGCTTGAAATATCAGGTATTTATCGTATTTTGTACAAATGGATGCATATAGCGTCAATATGAAACAAATCTGTAAGTTTGTAATGTTGGTATTGTATGTCTCTACTTATCATTGTTACTCGAGGCTGTTAGGTATTATGTTTTTATTAATTAGAGCTTAAAAATAGTTATGAAGCCGGCATTACTTCTTGTTGACATACAAAACGATTATTTTCCAGGTGGAAATATGGAGTTAGTGGATATCGATATAGCCAGTTCAAATGCAAGATTACTATTAGATAAATTTCGAGATCAAGATTTACAAACTTTTCATATTCAACATACTTTTCAAGACGACCAAGCAGGATTTTTTTTACCAAAAACAAATGGCTCTGAAATACATGGCAGTGTAGATCCATTGCCTAGTGAGACCGTTATTCCTAAACATTTTCCAAATAGCTTTCGCGAAACAAATCTGCTTGATCAATTAAAGGAAAAAAATATTTCTGATTTAGTGATTTGTGGAGCGATGAGCCATATGTGTATAGAAGCCACTACACGCGCAGCTGCAGATTTAGGGTTTAAATGTGTTGTCGTTCAGGATGCATGTGCTACACGAGATATAGAGTTTCAAGGTAAAGTAGTTTCTGCTATTGATGTGCATACTGCTTCAATGTCTGCTTTGGCTTTTGCATATGCAAACGTTGTTAATGTGGAAGAATTAATTTGAATTCATATAATATATAGAAAATATCCAATTATTCTAAACTATTTACCCTAATAAACATTCTCAATTCCTCGTCCATCAGTCAGTTATTATTTAAGGCATTCTTTTGGTTAACTGCAGTTCTTATATGTCTGAGTATAATCTCGCTTGTATCACTACAAACTGCATCATTCTTTGATCGTGTAGATTTGTTTCTCTCATTATTTTCTTTACTTGGGTTGTTTGGAATTGCCTATTCCAAGCAATTTTTTACTGTTGTTTTCTGGCGTTATTTTTTTTATTTTGGTGTGATTGAAACCTTTCTATATTCAATTGTATTGCCACTCATTGGATATGAGCGTTATGGGAAGCCATTTGTTTTTAATGGTCTTTATGTGTTTGAGATACTATATGCGGTAATATTACTTTATGTTTTATATTCATATGCATATCGAAAACCCGTTATATGGATGTCAAAACATAGTTGAATACTAGTACTTAATTTATTACCGCATTTAATTTAAGGATATAAATGCCTTGAACC
>CAYXVH010000206.1:0-11326 GCA_964468615.1 uncultured Thiotrichales bacterium
AACTGAAGCCATTATTGGTGATTGGTTAAAGAAGCCGGGCGAGTTCGTGGAAGAAGGTGAGCAACTTGTAGATGTGGAAACCGATAAAGTGATTCTCGAAATCACTGCCCCTGAAGCAGGCGAGTTGGCGTCAATATCAAAACATAAAAATGAACACGTGCAAAGCAATGATGTTATTGCTGTGATTAACACCAACAAGAAAGGTGCTAAGAGTGTTACAACGAACGGTAATGCAGCTGTTGCATCAACTAGTCCTAGTGCTAGCCCTAGTCAAGAAAAAGTAAATATGATGGATAATACGAGCAATATTTCGCAGATCCGCCCTGCACCAAGTGAATCACTTGTAGCGAAGTACGTATCCGATAGTGTATCTAAAACCAGTCCTGCAGTAAGAAAACTAGCAGCTGAAAACAATATAAATGTAGACAGTGTTCAAGGTACAGGAAAGGATGGGCGAGTAACGAAAAAAGATATAGAAGTGCTGGTTGAAAATGCAGCACCGGCAACTGCGAGCGATATAGACGCTGCTACTGAAATTATGCTGGCGCCACAAATTTCACTAACAGCGGCACGTGAAGATAAGCGTGTACCGATGACTGGTTTGCGTAAAAGTATTTCTAAGCGCTTAGTGCAGGCTCAACACGAAAGCGCAATTTTAACAACCTTTAATGAAGTGAATATGCAGAGCATCATCGATCTTCGACAGCGTTATAAAGAAAGCTTTGAAGAATCTCATGGTGTAAAACTTGGATTCATGTCATTTTTTGTTAAAGCCGCGGTAGAGGCATTAAAAGAATATCCTATTATGAATGCATCCGTTGAAGACACAGATGTCATTTATCATGATTACTTCGATATTGGGGTAGCAGTTAGCACGCAGCGCGGCCTGGTAGTTCCTATTGTGCGTGATGCAGATGGTTTGTCTTTTGCGGGCGTTGAAAAAACAATTAACGATCTAGCGGTTCGTGCGCAAGATAATAAAGTCGCTATTGAAGAACTCACCGGTGGCACATTTACCATTTCTAATGGTGGTGTATTTGGCTCTATGATGTCTACACCAATCATTAATCCACCGCAAAGTGCAATATTGGGCATGCACTCCATACAAGCGCGTCCTATTGCGCAAAGTGGTGAGGTGATTATTGCGCCTATGATGTATTTAGCACTTAGTTATGATCACCGCATTATTGATGGCAAAGAAGCGGTGCAATTCTTAAGTCATGTTAAAAGTATCATCGAAGATCCTAATAGACTTCTTCTGCAAGTTTAAATAGTTACATGGCCGATTATAATAAAAAATATGACGTCGTTGTAATTGGCGCTGGGCCGGCTGGCTACGTATGTGCAATCAGGTGCTCACAATTGGGCATGAAAGTGGCCTGTATAGATTCCTGGGTCAATGCTAAAGGTAAAGCTACTTTAGGTGGCACTTGTTTAAATGTCGGTTGCATTCCTTCTAAAGCATTGTTGGATTCTAGTCATCATGTACATTTTCTAAACGAGCAAGCCAAAGAACATGGCATTAAAGTTAGCAATGTAGAAGTTGATGTGCCCACGATGCAAAAACGCAAAGACAAAGTGGTGCAGATGCTTACCGGTGGTGTGGCAAGTTTATTAAAGAAAAATAAGGTAGATGTTTTTTCGGCGGTTGCAAGTTTTGCATCAGCACAAACCATTAAAGTGCAGAATGCAGCAACACAACTGTCTGAAACATTGCAGGCAAAGCATATTGTTATAGCTAGTGGTTCGGATCCGATTGATATTCCAATCGCTAAAGTTGATAATAAAACCATTTTAGATTCTACGGGTGCACTTGCATTGCAAGAAATACCCAAACGTTTAGGGGTAATTGGCGCGGGTGTGATTGGTTTAGAAATGGGCAGCGTTTGGAAGCGGTTAGGTTCGGAGGTTGTAATACTCGAAGCCATGTCAGACTTTTTGCCTACCGCTGATAATGCTATAGCCAAAGAAGCACATAAAATTCTAAACAAACAAGGTTTAGATATTCGTCTAAACAGTTTAGTGAAAGAAGTAAATGTCAGTAATGACAAAGCATTAATTAAGTACACGAATGATGGTGCAGAAAAGTCATTAGAAGTAGATAAGCTTATTGTCGCAGTGGGCCGTAAAGCCAATACAGATGGTTTGGACTTGGATTTAGCAAAAGTTGAGATAGATCAAAATGGTTTTATAGAAGTTAACAATCGCTGGCAAACTTCAGCTGAAAACGTTTATGCCATAGGTGATGTCATTGGTGGTGCGATGTTAGCCCACAAAGGTTCAGAAGACGGTGTAGCGGTTGCAGAAATGCTTGCAGGACAACATGCAGTGATGAATCACGATAATATCCCTTGGGTAATTTACACCTGGCCAGAAATCGCATGGGCTGGTAAAACAGAACAAGAATGTAAGGAAGCAGGTATTAAAATTCGGGTTGGCACATTTCCATTCATGGCGCTAGGCCGCGCGCGTGCTATGGGTGATACCGAAGGACTATTCAAAATAATTGCCGATAAAAATACAGACCAAATTCTCGGTGTTCATGTCTTGGGTCCAAATGCATCAGAATTAATTTCAGAAGCTGTCGTGGCTATGGAATCTGAGCTTTCCTCAGAAGATCTTGCACGCACAATTCACGCGCACCCTAGTCTCGCAGAAGGCATGCATGAAGCTGCTTTAGCAGTTGATGAGCGTGCGGTTCATATTTAAGCATTAAATTTTAAACAAGTTATTAAGCTTGTTTTAGCTCAAGTTAGACTATGCAAGAGAACATAATAATTGAGTCAGTACGACAGTGGGTGGAATCGTTTGTTGTCGAGTTGAATCTATGCCCATTTGTTAAACGTGAATGGGTCAACAACAGAGTACGTTTATTTGCGACAAATGTGGTTACAGAAGAACAGTTATTGGAAGTATTGCAAACAGAGTTGGAATTGCTTAATAGCGATGCAGCTGTGGAAACTACACTTCTTATTCATCCTAAAGTGCTGCAAGACTTTTATGACTACAATGAGTTTTTGAATCTTGCAGATAGCTTGCTGATAGAAATGGATCTAGAAGGCGTATATCAGATTGCTAGCTTTCATCCAAACTACCAGTTTGGTGGTACTGATTCAGATGATGTAGAAAATTGTACAAATCGATCACCATATCCTATGTTGCATCTACTTCGAGAAGATAGCCTTGAGAAGGCTATTGCCAAATATCCAGATGTTGATCAAATTCCTATACGAAACATTGAGCTAATGAACAGTATGGGACAGGATAAGTTAAGTGAAATAATGCAAGCCTGTATTAAAGAATAATTAATATTTGTAGTAAAAGAAACAATCTAAGTGTAATAATCATTAAGGGAAAATTAAGTGAAAAAGTATTTTTTAATTATTGCAGCGGTGACTGTGAGCTTGAATTGGTCTTCGATTACTAATTTTATAAGTCCGTCACCTGATTATGCAGCGGCTCATGATGGAAAAGTAATTCTCTACGCAACCTCTTGGTGTGGGTACTGCAAAAAAACCAGAGAACTGCTTAATGAAAATAACATCGAGTTTCATGAATACGATGTTGAAAAGTCACCAGAAGGAAGAGAGCAATACGATAGATTGGGAGTAAAAGGAGTTCCTGTCCTTTTGATTAATGGAGAAGTGGTGGGTGGTTATGATCCTTCTGAAATTCTGAAATTAGCCAACGGAGCGTAATAAATCTAATTTTATAACTTAAGGAAGTCACTATTTTGAAATGGAATTATTTAATCCCATTAAGTTTTATTCTTTTATTGATTAGTTTTTGGAATAGAAACGACTTATCTAGTGATATGTTTGTCGTAGATGAGATTAAGGAAGAACCTACACAGAAAAAAATAGATAAATCTGCGTTTACTGTAAAGGTTAATAAAGTTAACTATGAAATACAGCCTATGTACGACTACGAACTTTACGGTCTAGTTGTTTCTTATGAACTTCATGATGGTAATTATAATTTACATAAAAGATGGAATGATCATCTGAATGTCGCTGATTACTGTGTAGTGTGGGATAAAAGTGCGTACACAAAGCATTTGCCAAAAATTAATTTTTGGAATGGACAATTTACGTGTAATTTCGGTACTCGAGATCAACAGGCGTGGGATAGCTTTGATTCAGCGCAGCTGTCGAATAATCATTTAATTTCAGATGAAAAATATATTCGAAAAAAACTTCGTAAGATAAAAGTAGGCGATCAGATTAGAGTAGCCGGCTGGTTATCTAGTTATAAAAATTTAAATAATGGTGGCATACGAGGGACGAGTATTACTCGTGATGATGAGGGGAATGGTGCTTGTGAAACCATCTATGTAAACGAAGTTAGTATTTTAAGATACTACAGCAGCATTTGGAGAAAATTCATGTATCTGTTTTTATTGATTTTTGTTGTTTCATTAGTAATGTATTTTAAGGCCCCATATAGGACGCGAAATAATTAACGCTATTTCTGAATTGTTATCGTCGGTAATTTAATATTATGAATGAAAGAATTGATTTAGACTCTGAAGTTGTAGAGGAGCTTGAGCAAGGAAGGAAAATCGGTGCGATTAAAATTCTACGCATAAAAAGATCAATGGGCCTAAAAGATGCCAAAGAGCTTATTGAGGCATACCTTGAGCAAAATCCTTATTTAAAAGTGGAAAGACCTAAAGGCAGTTCTGGCCCAATTATCCTGCTTGCGATCATTTTTCTAGCTTATGCGTTATATAGAATTTTGTTTCTATCCCAGTAATAATGGCTGAATTGTCCATATAAACTGTAATTCATATGTGGAAAATTCATTAAATAAGGAAAAAATATGTCGTTGATGATTGGTGATAATTCAGTGGTAAGTATTCATTACAAGCTTACCGATAATGATGGGAATGTAATTGATACCTCTGAAGGTATGGAACCCCTCACTTATTTACATGGTGTGGGAAATCTAATTCCAGGCTTAGAAAAAGAATTGGTGGGTAAGGTTGAAAATGATGCGCTTACTGTAAAAGTACAACCTGCTGATGGCTATGGTGAAGTTATGGGAGAGCTGATTGAGTCTGTACCTAAAGTTGCTTTTCAAGACGTGGATGATATTGAAGCGGGAATGTCTTTTGAGGCGAAAAACCCAAATGGTGAAATGCAAAGAATCGTGGTTAAAAAAGTAGAGGGTGACATGGTAACGGTTGATGCCAATCATCCATTAGCGGGTGTTGAGTTGAATTTCGATGTCAATATCATAAGTGTGCGTGAAGCTACTGAAGAGGAAATTGCGCACGGACATGTTCATTAGTTAGAAAGTATTAACTACTTCGCTTAGAAATAGACAGCTAAGTGAAGTGGTTAAGATGTATTTTCATCTGCTCTGAAAAATTATTAAAACTTCAAAAAGATTACAATATGGAATGGTTAGTATATTTATCTGGTGAAATACACACAGATTGGCGCGAACAAATACAAGCAGGCGCAAAAGCAAATAATTTACCTGTCTCTTTTACCTCTGCGGTCACTGATCATGAATCAAGCGACGCAGCTGGCGATATATTGGGCGAAGAGAGCAACAAGTTTTGGCGTGATCATAAGTCATCAAAAGTAAATAGCATACGTACTAAAACACTTATTGAGCACTGTGATATAGCAATTGTCCGTTTTGGTGATAAATATAAGCAATGGAACGCTGCGTTTGATGCCGGTTGTTGTGCAGCACTAGGCAAGCCCTATATCACATTACATGATGAAGACATTATCCACCCTTTAAAAGAAGTGGATGCTGCTGCGATGGCTTGGGCACAAACACCAGATCAAGTAGTAGAAATATTGAAATACGTTATCAGTAAATAATAATATTTTAGTCGATTTATTTGCTACATGAAAATTTGGGTAGATGCTGATGCTTGTCCTGTCGTAATTAAAGATATTTTATTTAGAGCGGCAGAACGAACAGGCATTGAACTCACATTAGTTGCTAATCAATCTATACGTAAACCGTCCTTGAAGAATATTACTATGCTGCAAGTTCCGTCTGGTTTTGATGTTGCAGACAATGAAATTGTTAAGCGCCTAAGTAAAGGCGACCTCGTGATTACAAGTGATATCCCACTAGCAGCAGAAGTTATTGAAAAAGGTGGTGAAGCACTTAATCCACGAGGAGAACTGTACACGGTAGGTACGATTAAGAATAGGTTGGAAGTGCGTGATTTTATGGACAGTATGCGTGGTAGTGGCGTGCATACTGGTGGCCCGCCACCGCTTAGCCAAAGTGATCGCCAAGCATTTGCGAATCACCTAGATAGATATTTGTCCAATAACTTTAAAACTGAATAAGGCCTTATCTAATTTTAATTAAAATTGGTAAATTGCTATGAAGTATGTAGAAGTTGTGTGTGATACGGGACATGTAGATACGGTATCTGCAATTGCTGAGCAGTTGGAGTTGTGTGATATTCGCCTTGGAGTGCTAGGTGAAGATGGTTTGCAGCAAATGCGACTATTGATTCCAGATAATAAAATTCAAAAAACACTCGATAAGCTACAGCAAGCATTAGAAACACAGCCTAATGAAAAAATAGTTGTGTTACCTATAGAAGTATCGTTACCCAAATTATCAGATGACGAACGTAGAGATGAAGATCTAGCAACCGCATCACGCGAGATGCTTTACAACGGTGTAGAGAAAAATTCTCATCTTGATGCGGGGTTTGTGTTGCTCGTGGCTTTATCTACGATTGTAGCAGCGGTTGGATTAATTAAAGACAATGTTGCAGTAATCATAGGTGCAATGGTGATTGCGCCCTTGTTAGGTCCAAACTTAGCTCTAGGTTTGGGTACGGCATTAGGCGATATTTCATTAGTGGTTAAATCAATTTTTACCACTTTAGTAGGCGTTGCTATTGCAGTGTCGATGTCCATTGTCATTGGCTTTGTATGGCCAACCGATACCTTCAGTCCTGAGTTAATATCGCGTACTGAAGTAGGGCTAGATTCAGTAGCGTTAGCACTTGCGTCAGGGGCGGCAGCGGCACTTTCATTAACGACAGGTTTGTCGAGTGTCTTAGTCGGGGTAATGGTAGCCGTAGCATTGCTTCCACCCGCGGCAACTGTAGGGATTATGCTGGGTTACGGTAATATCAATTTAGCAATGGGTGCAGTGTTGCTTTTGGCCATTAATATCGCATGCGTTAATTTGGCATGTAATGTCGTGTTCTTAACTAAAGGAATTAGTCCACGTACTTGGTGGAAGAAAGAGAAAGCTAAGAAGAGTATGAGAACCTACGTGATAATGTGGGTTGGAACACTGTTAATTTTGATGTTAATAATGTACCTGAGGCAATCGTTAAATACTTAAGTTGTTTTAGCTTTTCTTTTTCTTTTCTTCCCATCTTTGTTTTTTGTTTTATTTCCTGGCTTAGGCTTGGATCTAGATCTTGGTTTATTATTTGATTTAGGTTTTCTAGGAGAACTATCTTTATAATCATTTGATTCTGAACTTGAACCTAAGGTAGATATTTTAAGTTGTGTGCCAGAGACCCAAGTTTTCTTTAATGTGTTGAAAATGTCTTTTGGCATGCCGCTAGGTAAATCAATCACACTGTAGTCATCGTGAATTTCAATTCTTCCTATGTTTTTGCTATCCAATCCGGCTTCATTGGCAATAGCACCTACAATATTACCTGGTTTGACTTCGTGTTTATTGCCAACTTCTAGACGGAAGCGTTGCATGCCTTCCTCTAATTGATGATCACTTCTTGAGGATGAATCTCTATTTTTTCTTGGTTTACTTCTTTCTTTGTTCCTATCTTTATTTCTAGGTTTTCTTTCCCTACCTCTAGAATCATCTCTATCCCAGTCTTTTGGTGGTCCAGCATGAGTCTTTTTCTTTATTAGTAAAGGGGTGTCGCCTTGAAGTAATACAGCAAGTGCTGCAGCAACATCATTTGCAGGAACATTATGTTCGGTTTGGTACTGTTCAATAAGTTGAGTAAAAAGTCCTAGATCTTCATTCGCTAATGTATCGGTAATTTTCTGCTTAAAATTTGCAATACGCTTATCATTGATGAGTTCAGTTGATGGTAACTCCATCATATCGATCTTTTTATTGGTCGCCTTTTCAATAGCATGGAGTAAACGCTTTTCGCGAGGTGCGACAAATAAAATTGCATCTCCTTCGCGTCCTGCACGACCGGTACGACCAATACGGTGTACATAAGCTTCAGTGTCGTAGGGGATGTCGAAATTAATTACATGGCTAATGCGCTCTACATCCAGCCCTCGTGCAGCCACGTCTGTTGCTACTAACAAATCAATTTTCCCATTCTTTAATTGATGAATGGTGCGCTCGCGTGTGTTTTGTGCGATATCTCCATTTAATGCGGCAGTTGAGTAACCACGTGCTGCTAATTTATCCGCAAGCTCTGCAGTAGCGGTTTTGGTACGCACAAAAATTAGCATTGCATCAAATGACTCTGCTTCTAGGATTCTTGTTAATGCATCTAATTTGTTATGCATTCCACTTACCGGCCAAAAGCGTTGTCGTATAGTTTCCGCCGTTGTGGTTTTTACTTTAATTGTAATCTCGACCGGGTCATTTAAATAGTTATTCGCAATACGGCGAATTTGTTGAGGTATGGTTGCTGAAAATAAAGCGATTTGTCTTTCTTCAGGGATTTGTTCAAGAATCCATTCAACGTCATCGATAAAACCCATGCGTAGCATCTCGTCAGCTTCATCAAGCACTAAGGTTTTTAAATTATCTAACTTTAATGTGCCGCGTCGCATGTGATCCATTACTCGGCCAGGTGTACCTACTGCTACATGTACACCACGCTGTAAGGAACGTATTTGACCGCGATAATCTTGACCTCCATAGATAGGTAGCACATGGAAATCTTTTAAATGCGTTGCATATTTTTTAAATGCTTCTGCAACTTGAATAGCAAGCTCACGAGTAGGGGCAAGCACTAATACTTGCGGATCCTTTTGTTTGATATCTAAATTGCTAAGAATAGGAAGTGCAAATGCTGCAGTCTTGCCTGTTCCTGTTTGCGCTTGTCCTACTAAATCTTTACCTTCTAGTAATAGTGGTATGGTTTGAGATTGAATAGGTGAGGGCGTTTCATAGCCAATTTCATCCAAGGATTTTAGCAGAGCATCTTTCAGTGCTAACTGCTTAAATGAAGTGATTGTGTTGGAATCCATAGCTAAGACCTGAAGTAATCATTATAAAAGAAATTTTGCCAAGGCTGGTTTGAAGCGCCTGTGCTATTGCTAGCTAAGCTGCAAGCAGTGTATTAAAGAGGTGCTGTAGGGTAGCTATGCGTAACTGACTATTCCTAACAAATAGTATTGTTATTTCTAGCTGCGATTTTGGCTAAACTTTGCGGATAAATATATATCTATAGTTGAACAATATAAGAGGTTATTCAGGATCTAGTTCACCATTAGGACTCATCTCCAGCTGTGATTCCTCTTCTGTTTTTGTCATATCTTCTTGATTCGATTCTATGCCGATGTGATACGCAGCAAAGCCCGGCATAACGACTTGATTTACTGCCATACCAATTATGTGCCCTTTGATGGGAGCTGCTAAATCGGCACTTTGGTTAGTGATTGGATCAGTAACGATTCCTAATACATCACCAACTGAGACATCATCACCTAGTCCCATTTTGCTGAACAAGATGCCGCCGCTTTCAACACGTATCCATGTCGATTGATAATAAGCTGGCTTAGGGTCACCCCAGATAAATACACGCGGGTACATTTCAAATTTATCGAGCAAGCTATTCACACTATGTGTGCCGGCAACAATTTGATTTTCTTGAATACGTAATGATTCACCTAACTCCATGGTCACCGCAATAATTCCTGCATTATTTGCTGCAGTGCGCAGCATGCCTTGGTTGCCGGTATGATGAACCACTGCAATTTTGTCAAAGCTTTCTACAAACTTTGCAATTTTTGGATTACTCATGTTGGCGCGAATTTGTGGGAGATTCGTTCTACGTAAAGAACCAGTATGTAGATCGATTAAATATTCACAGTGGCGGATGACTTCAGTAAATAATGAATTTGCTATTCTAGAAGCTAAACTACCACTTGCTTCACCTGGGAAGTAACGATTTAAATCTCGTCGGTCTGATAAATATCGAGAGCCACGTTGAAAGCCTTGAAGATTAACAATAGGTATTCCAATGAGTGTTCCATTAAATTCTTCAGGCGAAATGTCATACATCACACGACGCACCACTTCGATACCGTTTAATTCATCACCATGAATAGCACCGGTAAGGCATAGAGTAGGGCCAGGATTGGCTCCATTAATTACTAGTACAGGTGTGGGTAACGCCAATCCAGATATACTAACTTGTGGAGACCATGCAAGGCGTGTTGAAGTGCTTGGTGGAACTTCGGCTCCTAAAATGACTAGTTTTTTACGTACTGGCTTGTCTTTTACTGCGGTTGCACTTGGATATTGTTTTTCTTCAACAGCCGTTTCTTCACTGGAATTGCTTTCACTCTTAGTTTCAGTTTCTTCATCTTCTTTAGGTGTGATAACAGCTGGTTCTGGTGGTGGTGCTACCTTTTTGAGATCAAGGTTAGGTGCGACTTTTATTTCTTCTGTTGCATGTTCATTTTGATGTTTATCAACAGTAGTTATGTCATCAATGATCTTGTTTTTATCGTCAGCAGGTATGTCATCTGCATAGCTGAAGAAACTACACTGCGCAGTAATTAAAAATATAATTGCAATCGCTTTGATATATTTTATATGCATACTTAAATGATTCAGTATTTTTACTGCTATTTAATTTAATGATTGAGCAAACGCAACTCGTTGATCCACCTCAGCAGGTATGTTTTCCATGCACTCAATGGTTTTTAAATTTGCTAGCAAGCCACGCTGATTCGCTAATTGAACATTCAAGCCTGGACGGGCATTGAGTTCAAGCATCAGAGGGCCCAACGTGCGATCTAAGACGATATCAACGCCTAAATAGCCTAAGCCCACGGTATCTGAGCATTTAACAGCAATTTGCAAGATCTTCTTCCAACGTGGTAACTGTAGACCTGAAATTGAATGTCCGGTATCAGGGTGAAGTGTTGTGGTGGTATTTCCTATTACACCATGAGTTGTACACCCAGTTTCCAGATTTACGCCAACTCCAATCGCACCTTGGTGTAAATTTGCTTTTCCGTTTGAATCGCTGGTAGGTAATCGAACCATCGCAGCAATAGGCACACCTCGAAATACGATAATGCGAATATCCGGCACACCTTTAAAACTGACCTGATCAAAAATGGGATCAAACTTGATTCGATATTCAAAA
>CAYXVH010000207.1:0-18380 GCA_964468615.1 uncultured Thiotrichales bacterium
CATGAGAAAAGATTAAATCTATTTCCTGATTTGCATGTCCCTGTAATTCTGATTCAACAGATCGAATGAATTCCTGAATAGCTGTCTGCCCTTGTTGATTCAAATTCAGTATGGATAATTTTTCGTCTAAAATATTTGTTACCAATTTTTGCACATACGTTCTTAAAGTAACTTGCTTAGAAGGTTGTGCTAGAATCATCGCTACAAGGCACTCTATTATTTCTTTTTCATTAGTTTTATATACTTTTTCTGAAGAGGATTTGTTGCCTATATACAGAAATTCTCCTGGAACATAGTCCTCTATATACCATCGCCCCTCATAATCATATTGAGAAATACTAGGTGCTATGTCAAGCTTCCCTGCGACCTGCACAGCATTCATTTCTTGCGTCAAACTACTGGTACTCACCACCGGCGCGATGACTTTGGCAACTTTCATCTTATTAAATATAAAAATTTTACTACCCAGATGAACGTCGAGCGCCAAATTACCTTGTATTGGCAACTCAATTACTGTGGAACCAGTATTTATATTCAACCGATGACGGATAAATTTCTTGATCAGACTCATCCCTTTTGATTGAGTTACTCCAATTGCGGGCAGTCCGAGCGCTTGGCTTCTTACAAGTATTTTCCATGCGAGTGATATAATGTTTTGCTCTACACAAACATATAAACGACCATGCTTGATATATTGATAAACAGGCTTCTTGACCTTGTTGCTCATATTCACTTAGTTATTTTTTTAAGACATAAATGTGGTTGAACTAAGGCATGACAAAATTTATATACTATTTATACCTTATCTCTGTTTTTGAATCCCGAATCGATTTCCCATTTTTTTCTAAAGTGTTTAATCTCATTCTCGGTATAAAAATGTTGCGCAAACTTTGATTTGTACATCTTATCCAGATAAGAGTCAGGCAACCGAATAGTGCCCTTGAATTTGGCATACAATTCAGCATAGTCTTTTTGGTCCCCAATATTTTGCTGAATGATCTTTATATTATCTATACTTAGTAATTTATTAATTGCCTTTTCTGCACAATTATTAAGATCCTCAAGACGTATCAGCAAGATATCGACTTTGTCATTTTTATAGATTTCATATCCATTAGCTACTGGGAAAGGCGTATCGAACACGTCAATCTCAAAGTGAGGTTTAAACTCTCGGTCAAAATAAATAAGCGGTGTATCATGTCTGCATTTTTCAAAGAAAATATCTATTAACGGTTGAAAATTATTTTTATCTATCGTTATCTCAAAATCATATTCAGAAGATTTTAGTCGCCATTGTGTATCCAATTCTGAGGTCAACACTTCTATATTCTCGAAAAATGTTGCCAGGTTTCTGGCAACTGGGTCTCTTACTAGAGTCACCACTTTCCACTTTTCTCCCTTGGTATTTTTCGCTAGTTTTTTTTGTAGATATTGATATTGCCATATATGTTTGAGGCTGCCTTCATTTATTGTACCCAAATACTTTTTACGTTTATTTTCGTATTTGGTAACAAGTTCCGGAGTTAGAAAATGGACATGATAAATATGTCTTCCAATTTTCGCCTTATACAAACTATGTGTGACAGTTTTGGAACCGACCTTACCCATTTGGTAGATAAGTAGCGGAGGTTTCTTGTAGCGATTATCTGCGCGTTGAAGATACTTATGATAATAAGCTCTGGCCGTTAGATAACTTATCCTGGAGCAACGCTCAATCACATTATCAATCTTGTGATACAAAGACTTGACAATTGTCCTTGCTACCGAAGGGGTTGTTTTTTCCATATTAGTTTACGAACTCTACCTTGAAACTGCAATCTGAATATTTTTAACGAATTACATCAAAGGCATCAATTTCAATTCGTGTTCCATTGGATTTCGAATTTTTATTTCCGGTTACATCAACTCGAATAATATGCTCCCCTTGGGATAAGCCGGTAAGCGTAAATGAATCCACCATCACTTGCGTGGAATTACTATACTGATCAACTTCGGCTTGAAATTCTCCATCAACGTAGACTTTGGCAAGACCTTGACTGTCCGACGTTGTCCCAATCCATTTTATTCCTGTACCTACAAAATTCAATTCTACCTGAGCTCCTATCTTTTCCGAGAAATGGACACTAAGCGCGCTATATTCTTCACTTTTTTTCTTTTCCCATGTTCCCTGGTAACGAAAAGTATCCCGCATATCTTCATAACGAACCGGACTGGCAATGATTTTCCAGCTTTTTCCACCATCCATTGAAACACAGAAGTTCTCATACAAGGTGCCATAAATTTTCCCTGTAGATTGGTACGAGGGGTCAAAAACTATTTTTTTAAGCAAGTGATTGTTCTCTATTAAAGAATGAGCAATCTCCGAAAAAGTTTCGCCACCATCTTGACTCTTAAACAAACCGAGGCCCCTGATACTGACAAGAAGTGTCTGATCATTCTTATAGTTAGGAGAAAGAGCTAACCCTACAACATAGGCATCCTCTCCATAAGCAGAATTTTGTACCTTGGTCCAATCCCTGCCGCCATTTATAGTTTTATAAAGACCATCCGAACTTCCAGCAAAAACTGTTTCATCATTCTGATAATCAGGCGATATAGCTAACTCAATATCCTTTTCCTCTATCTGATGAAATATTTTATCCTGCCATCTTTCGAGAAATGTAAATCCATTGTTTACCTGTCTCCAACTATGGCCTGAATCTATCGTTTTATAAACTCCTGTTGCACGGACAGCAGTAAATAATGTTCCATCGTTTTTGAAGTTGGGTGATATTACAAGATCTGTAATTGGTTTATTTCCGATGCGCCAAATTTTTTCTGGATTGCGACCACCTTCAACCGAACGATAAATTCCATCAAGTTTTGTACCAAAAAATACCGTGCCATCCTTGAAATATTCTGGAGATAGAGCTATATGTGTGGGATACGCACTTCCCTTGCCTAATGATTTAACTAAATATTCGCTCAGCGACTTCATACCAATTTTCTTTAATCCTCTTTGCAGCGATTGCTTCCAGGTATGGTGACGTAGATTTATTCTTTGCCAACTCCGACCACTATCTATAGATTTGAGCAAATTATCCGAGGCCCCGGAAAAAATAGTGCCATCTGATGAATATACAGGCGAAAACACGATATCGGTCAGGCGCGTTGTCTCTAATCCCTTATTCGCTATAGTCCATGTTTGGCCGTCATCATTTGTAACATACGCGCCTCCACCATAGGTTGTAATCGCAGCAGATATGTGGGCATTGTTTCCGTGTGACACAGCCAACCTTCTTATCGAACCAAGCGGCAATGTTTCTTTTTGTATCCAGTCACGACCACTGTTGTCTGATTTAAACAATCCATCATAACCGGCTAGGAATACAGTGCTATCCTGCTTGTAACCATTCGATATACTGATGTCTTTGAAGTGCGGCGCAAAATACTTTTTGGTATTGGCCTGGTGATCCGTACTTAATCCATGACCGTAATGATTCCAGCTAGCACCTGCATCATTGGAAACGAATGCCGCCTCATACCAGGTTGATACGAATATAGTCGAATCTAATGCAAAGCTGGGAGAAAGCTGCACTGAAACTACCTGTTCTATTTGCTCTTTAGCTGGTCTTGAAAAAGTTTTGCCAGCGTCGACAGTTTTCCAAAGCCCTGATTTACGTGTTCCTATAAAGAATGTATTGTCGTTAGAAATGTTGGGTGATGCCGCAATTGATGTTATTTCATCTCCTAATTCCCCAAGCAGTTGCCAATTCTTACCTGTATCATTCGACTCATAAATATTCCCTAACTTATCACCTGCTAATACACGACTTTTTGCCTCACCACTCAAGAAAGTTACCGCGGTAATGTTGCTATTAGATGGCAAAACTTGCTTCCAAAGATGCCCGCCATCTTCTGTTCTGTACAGCCCACCATTTTTTTCTGAAGCAAGTACAATTTTTTGTGCATGATAATTTGAATAGATCGCTAGCTTGTCTATCTTAGTATTCAAAAGACCAGTATTTACTTTAAGCCACGACTGTCCTGTATCACTGGATTTATAAATACCATCCCCATCTGATGACACAAAAATGGTATTGTCCTGATCGAATGTGGGTGACACAGCGACATCATTCAAGATGTGTTTATTATCCAAACCATTAACAAGTGATTGCCAACTACCTCCCCCACCCGTCGATTTACGCAATTTATCAGTAACTACTATAAAAACTGTGCGATCACTTTGGTAAGAAGGAGATATATCAAGAGAGCCTATAACTTCGTGAGGTGAATGAGAATTTGCTACATCTATACAAAAAAAGAATATAAATAGTATTTGCAATCCACAGGCCTTGCTATTTCTCAACCATTTATGATTCATAAATTAATATGTTTTGAATTAATAATATTATGGATTTGCATTAAAAATGAAAATTCTCGAATAAGCTATTAGTAATATTTCTAAAATTTCACATATCTTATGCAGATATATAACGCATATTAAATTTCAAATACTTCAGTACTATTTGCAATTACCATTCAAGCAATTGGGTTTTAGGGAATTATGGTACTAACTTTGTAAGCTTATGAATTGTTTTGTGTGGAAAATTTAATCTTATCTATTATTACTTCCGTGCCTTATAAACTTCCAACTTTAACTGCAACCTCATTAGCTATGTTTTCAGGTTCAAATTTCGTTTCCCAAGTAAGCATTGGTCGTACTGCACCTCTCATACGACCCACCCAATCTCCTCGCGCGGAATCACCATCGATTGTATCCACAACATGGAAAACAATTGCATCACGTTGTTTGAAACGTGGTCTCTTCCCGGTTTGTGTTCGCATCAGTGCGCTGATATATAAAGTACCTTCGCTTAATAGATTCTCCGGTATCCATGCTGTACTGACATAACGTCCAGCGGGGCGGGGACGATTGCGCCACTCAGGATCTTGATCAACTGCTGAGAACACTTTTATATTTTCATCATTAATTACATCGTAGTAAGGCATGAGCACATGCCCACTCTCAAGCACATCAAATTCCATCTCCAGACCAATGGGATGTCGAATATCGATACTTTCCGGAATTTGACCCTTGGTGTTTTTTACTCGCACCGCACGCAAACGTGTGACATTATCTCCAGGTGCCTTGGCGAGATCTGGCCATTCCTGAATATTAGACAAACCGAGACCCGTATTAAGATATTCAGAAACTACATCCGCCGCAGCACCGTCCCGAACCAATTCACCATTTTGCAGTAGAATCGCGCGTTCACACATACGTGTGACTGCCGGCATATTGTGCGAAACAAATAAAACGGTGCGTCCCTCTTGCCCTACGTCATGCATTTTGTTCAGACATTTTTTTTGGAACTCGGCATCACCAACGGCCAACACTTCATCAATAATTAAAATTTCCGGTTCAAGGTGCGCAGCTACGGCAAATGCCAGCCGGACCCGCATACCACTTGAATACCGCTTCACCGGTGTATCCAGAAACTTTTCCACACCGGAAAAAGCGACAATTTCATCAAATTTTTGTTCCACCTCTTTCTTCCGCATTCCGAGAACCGTACCGTTTAAGTAGACGTTCTCCCTGCCAGTTAACTCTTGATGAAAACCTGTTCCAACCTCAAGCAGACTACTAACACGCCCACGCAATTCAATATGGCCAGTTGTCGGTGGGGTAATCTTCGAAAGGATTTTTAGTAAGGTAGATTTACCGGCACCATTCCTTCCAATAATTCCCAAAACTTCTCCTTGCTTTACCTCAAAGGAAAGATTCTTCACTGCCCAAATGATATCCTCAGATTGATGGTCTGTTGGGCCTGAGGTGATATCACTAAAATCATACAAGGAACGATATTTTCGATAATTTTTTAGTGGTCGTTTTAGATATTCCACTACCGTACGACCGAGATCTTCATGAGTTTGTTCTTTCAGCCCAATGCGGAAACACTTGTTCAATCCATTGACTTTAATTGCAATATCTTCAGTGCTCATAATTTTTCCAGTGAATCTTTTAATAGTTTGTTTTTTAATAGTCTTTTACATGTAACTATTAAAATTAAGAATACAATTGTTAACCATCTAGTTTGTGATCGAGTTTCTAGTCATTAAATTACATCCACAAAAACACGTTCCATTTTCTTAAAATAGACCGCACCACTAATTAGTAACAAAATTGAGGTTATCAATCCCGGCAGAATATACTCCCATGGCATAGCAGTACCCAGCAAGCAGGCGCGATACCCCTCGATGACGCCAACAATAGGATTCAGTGAGTAGAGTATTCGATATTTGTCAGGTATTGATGATGCTGTGTACACAATGGGTGCAGAATATATCAGCATCTTAAGCAAATAAGACATTGCAAACTTAACATCACGGAATCGTATCGCCAGTGCAGATAGCCACATCCCAACACCCGCGGGCACGATAATCATAAACATTACCAGCAAAGGCAAAAACAGCAGATTCCATGTTGGCTCTACCCGAAAATAGACCATTATTCCAAAAAGTAGTACGAGGGAAATTGTGAAATCGACCAACTTTGATAATACATTTGTAAGTGGAAAAATTAACCTGGGAAAATACACTTTACCAAGCATGTTTTGTCCGCTTACGAGACTCTGACTGGACGCGGTCATAGCATCTGACATGTAGGACCAGGGAATAATCGCAACAGATGTAAACAGAAAGTAAGGGATTCCATCAGTACTAACTTTAGCAACCTTGCCAAATATTATCGAGAAGACAATGATTTGAATAAACGGATTTAAAATCGCCCAAGAAAAACCCATAATTGTTTGCGCATACATTACCTTGATATTGCGCCACACAAGGAAAAAAAACAGGTCACGATATTCAACCAGCTCTTTGATATCAACGAAATGCCATCCTGTGGGTGGCTTTATAATCGTTACAGTATGATCGAGATTACTTTTCATTTTTTCCTCTTAATGTTCTAAATACTAATTTGCAAACCAAACTGGCAAGTTTTCAATGTCTATAAAGCCAGCACCAATCATCGCAACTTTAATTGGATTTTTATCAGCCTCTCGTTTTTTTAATGCACTATCAACGATTATCATACTGAGTGCCTAATACTCTCTTACTTAACTACAGCTAACGTCCCAGGAATAATAAATTAAAATAACAATTATTAATTTGATATCTGTCAGATATTATAAAATGGCCAATTTGCATCTTTTTCGGAAATAACTGAAACTTCTAATGGCCAGATTATTCCGAATTTAGCATCATCATATCGCGCTCCTAGCTCTGCATCAGGATTAAAGAATTCAGACACCTGATAAAAGACCTCAGTATTATCTTGCAAGGTCTGAAATCCATGCGCAAACCCTTCCGGAACTAATAACATTCTATGATTATCTTCATTTAACTCAACACCCAACCACTTTCCATATGTACTAGATTCGACACGTAAATCCACCATTACATCAAAGATACTTCCTTTCGTACAACGTACTAATTTAGTTTCTTCATGTGGTACAACTTGGTAATGCAAACCCCGTAAAGTCCCTTTGTGATGGTTAAATGAGATATTAGTTTGTGCGATTTTTGATGTTAAACCATAGCTTTCAAACTCGCGCTGACACCAAGCACGTGCAAAAAATCCCCGCGCATCAGAAATTTCAGCTATATCAATTATGTAGGCACCTTTTAGATCTGTTTCTACAAATTTCATACATTAATTAAGTAAAATTTCGTATTGGTCAATTTGATTTAAACTAAACTTATGCATATCTTTTTCATGGTGATATGCTTTAAACCCAAATTTTCCAGGGAGCTTTATCGCTATCCCATAGAGACTCGAGGTAATGCTTATCACGCAATGTATCCATTGGCTGCCAAAATCCGGCATGTTTATAAGCAGATAGCAAATCATTACTAGCTAGATTTTGCAGGGGCTCTTGCTCCCATACTGTTTGGTCATCATCAATAAAATCGATGACTTGGGGTTCTAATACAAAATAGCCACCATTGACCCAAGCTCCGTCACCACTTGGCTTTTCATGAAATGAAGTTATTTTTGTTTGATCCTTTCCAAGAGTAAATGCACCAAATCGGCCTGGTGGTTGTGTTGCAGTTAGTGTGGCAGCTGCTTTTTGTTGCTTATGAAATGCAATAAGTTCACTAATATTAATATCTGCAAGACCATCGCCATATGTAAAACAAAAAGTTTCATTTCCAATATACTCTTTAACTCTTTTGAGCCTTCCCCCTGTCATTGTAGCTTCACCCGTGTCCACGACAGTTACAGACCAGGGCTCGGAATTATTAGTATGAATTTTTTTCTTATTGTTTCTAAGATCAATAGTTATATCAGATCTATGTAAAGAGTAATTTGTAAAGTACTCCTTGATTACATGTCCTTTGTAGCCACAACAAATAATAAAGTCGTTAATGCCATAGTTAGAGTATATTTTCATTATGTGCCATATAATCGGTTGGCCCCCAATTTCTATCATTGGTTTTGGTTTAATAGTTGTTTCTTCAGTTAACCTTGTACCCAGGCCTCCTGCAAGTATTACAGCCTTCATTACCTAATCCCTTTACTTAAATAAGACATTGCAAAATCTCGAATGTAATGAATTTATTGACATTCCAAATTCTATAATGAAAATTTTTAACTAATCTGATCGAAGCCTTTGACGTTGCAAGGCTTACCCCCCCTCACAAGTTAGATTACATTACTAAAGCTTGAAATTTTAAAGCTAATCTTAATGAGTCTTATTTTTTGTGAAAACTACTTGAAAAGTATAAATTACGTTAATAAAAATTTAAATACAGTACCCAATCTACTACCATCAAACACAATTCAACCTACAATCAATAATAATACTCCAGATTTTGAAGGCTTTCTTTAGACTTATTTAATACTGTCCCAATAATTTCAATACCTTCTAATAGGTCAATTGTCTGTTTAAGTTTGTCCGAATCGGTACCTCCTTCTTCAACTACAATCAAAACAGCATCTAAATTTGGGGCAAAGGCAACAACATCATCGCCCACCAATACTGGGGGTAAATCGAATATGACTATACGTGTCGGATAACGACTTTTTAGATCTTTAGTTAAACGAGCCATTTTTGGTGAAGACAGAAGTTCCGACGATGCTTGTATATGCTTACTACTGCCTGGGAGGATTACTAAACGATCAATACCTGGATTAACTAAAACTTTTTCAAAGGGTATATCTGAAGTTAAATAATCACTTAGACCAACTTTTGGGTCAAATCCAAATAATTTATGAATACTCGGATTTCTTAAATCTGTATCCACAACAACAACTGTAAAATTTTGCTTCATTGCAATACTAATACCAAGATTGATTGCTGTTAATGTCTTCCCATCATCCTTCCCTGCACTCGTTATGCCAATACTTTTCCACTTATTCTGTTGCATTCGTTTCAGGACACGCGTACGTAACAAGCGATATGTGTCAATAATTCTATTATCATCAATTGCGCTTAATACACGATTTTTTTTAAGCACACTTTTACTAGCAACTATTTTAGGGGAATTAGCATAGTTAAGCTCTTCTATACTTTTAACATCATTATCTTTGAAATTTTCATTAGAGTATCGCCCTTCTCTTTTGGCAATGTGAATGGCTTTTTCAATTTGACTCATAATTTACATTCCATGTTAAATTTAACACTTAAAATCAAAATATTTTTTTCTAAATACAACATCGTAAAGCCTAATTCACTATAATAACTTTTATACAAATGGTGGGTAACCTTGTTAAGGACCTTTGATTCATCCGTTAATCAGGAATATTCGGGATAGCCACAAGGGGTGGTGCGCGGAAAACCGAGAATAGATCTCTAGCATTGTAGATTGTATTATCCATATATTCCCTAATGGTTACTGTCCCAATTCCCCCTGCACATGCTAGTAAAAATCCGAGTAATGCTATACCTAGGCGATTGGGGCGTACAGGACTGTCGGGAGTATTAGCTGGTTGTGCAATAGTAAAACGCTGACCCTTACTGCTTGATTCTAAATCGATGGCCAACCTAGCTTCTAACTGCTTATCCTTAATTTCATCGTACTTTTTCTTAGCATTTTCATAATCACGAGACAGTAATCTATAGTCTCGTTCAACAGCAGGTGTTTGAAATAATCTTACCTCAAATTCACTTAATTTTTTATTCAACTGAAGAAGTTTTGCTCTTTCAGATTTTAAGTTCCCCGAAGCAGCGCTTAGTTGTGTTCTCAAAGACACATAGACAGGATTAGCTGGAGCACCCGCATCACTACTCTCACCACCTAATGCATCGATCTGTCGACGAAGTTTTATAATATCTGGGTGCTGAGCTGAATATTTTGTAGAGAGTTGTTGATACTCTGCAATCAACAATCTACGGCGTTCACTTTTGGTTAAAACTCTTTGGCCCGTGTCGGTAGATATACCTTGATACGGTTTAGTAATAGCTAATTCTGCCTGTAAGGCAGTAATGCGATCCTCTAAAGTTCGAATTTGTTCTTTAGTGCGCTCGATCTCACTATCTGTTTTCTCATATAGCTGAAGATTTAGATTCATCAACTCGGGAAGTTGGGATTGTTGTTTTTGCTTAAATTCAGCTAGCTGGCCTTCTAATTCGGTTATTTGTTTACTCAGACGATCCCCTTCTGCTTTTAAAAATTCTGATACCTCATTAGCATGTTTTGAACGCAATCGTTTATTTTCTTTTGGGTAAAGCGATGCTAGCTCATTGGTGACCAATTGCGCTACGTCTGGATCTTTCGCTTCAAAAGCCACTTTAAATGCAATTGTAGCATTACCCTGTTTACCTGACTCATTTGTTCTCACATCAACCATCTCAACTTCAATGCTTTTACTCATTTCACTTACAATTTCACGACGATTGTCAGGACTTCGATAATCTGAATAGAGATCAAGTTTTTCTACTATGTGCCACAAATTCTCTCTTGTCAGAAGCTTGTTACTTATTCCCTGGATTCTCTCTTGCACAAACCCTGTTACAGTCGTCTCCACTAAATCTTGGGGAATCTCTTGTGCCTCAATCAAAATTGTTGCCTCGGATCGATATATTGAAGGCAACAAATATGCTAATGAAATCGCAGCTGTTAAAATTAATACAAACGGAAGAATTAAGGCTATCTTGCGGCGTTTTAAAATCGCAAAATAATCCTCTATTCTCATCAATTGAAAATTGTGTTGTATCTCATTAACAGCAGGAGCATTCATTAAATTATATTAACTTATTTAAAACTAAAATTGTCGAGGTGGAGACCAACTAATATTTACAAAGGCGGCATTACTATCACCGCTTCCTCCATCTTTCAGATCTTCCTCAGAGTATTGATAGCCAGCACCTACCACCCAAGAAGGTAGAAACCTCCATTTCAATTTAGGCTCTAACGAAATATATTCACGATTTGAATTTGAATCCGTGTCATTAGTAGTTTCTGTATCAAAATAACGTCCGCGAAAATTAAATGTTAGTTTTTCTGTAATCCTACGTTGAATATCCATTCTGATTTCATCAACTTCGACTTGATTTCCAGATGCACTTGGGCTTGCCCTTTGTTCTATATTAATTCTGTATGTGGTCAGATCAGTCCGTTTAGTGGCCCCTATATTTCCGATAAATCCTGAGTCGCTACTTTTTTGAGTATTTTCAAAATCAGAATCACGGCCACCAATCTTGAAATCCATTTCAAAGCTCTCAGAAAATTTATGAACCCACTCCAGTGTTACAGCAAGCGTATCTACATCTTGGTCATTATCTGGGCGATAATAAGATTCAGTTATTCGGCCAGTAACCCTATCCCTTTCAGTCACCTGCCTATTTAGGCTTGCAGTTATTTCTTGTGAATCAGATTCATTTAAACTCGAATTACTATCTTCTCCACTAAAAGATAGATCACTGTATGTGTATCCTAATCCAAGCGATGTACTTTCATTCAAACGATAATCCCACCCGGGACTAATAGTAAAACGAGTTCGTCTTGCATCATCTCTAAGTAGATTTACATCCACATCTTGATCAGGATCAAAAGGAATATCATCGTCGGGTAGAAATAGAGATTGTGTGGTTCTTGCTATCGTATCGCGAAAATAATTCCCCCGAAGAGAAAGACTATTCCGTTCAGTAGTTCTATATGCAGATGTTAAGCGCACTGATTGGTTATTTCTATCGTCTAAATCATCATCATCACCACTATAATTTATTGCGTCGAGCTTCAAAATTGCCTTGACATCTAACCGTTCTGATTTCCCCTTTAAAGCCAGCTCCCCAGATAATTTTGTTGTCGAAACTTCATCTTCATTTGAAGAACTTGTATCTAACCGGTAATTATCATCATATCCTTGCGAAAGAGTAACTGTTGGATCAACTAGCCAAACCGCCGCACTCGCTGAGTTTGATAAAAATACTACTAAACAACTTGCTATAACAAAATACATGAATAGACGTTCTTGTCCTTTTCGTGTACCTAGAATTTTTGAGATGCTATTCATGACTTCCTAATGTTTTATTAAAGTTTTGATACATACTTAAATAGTACTAATTAATTTATATTTAAATTTATAATTTAGTTATTTTTTACGGAACAACAATAACATCACCGCTCTGCAATATTATATTTTGATCTAAGTTCCTTCCCCTCTTAACATCCTTGTAATTAAAAAGATGTACTACTTGCTTTCCATTTTGTCTTCGTATAACTTTGATACCATCTTCATCTGCAAAAGTATCTAGCCCCCCCGCAAGTGTTATGGCTTGCACAACATCCATATATCTTCCAACTACAAACTTTCCAGGTTGTTTTACTTTTCCGTTAACGAATATTGTGTAACCAGAAACTTTTTTAACGGAGACTGTGACTACCGCCTCAGGAATATATTTTTGAATCCTAGTTGAAATTTCCTGTTCAACTTCTGCTGGGGTTTTTCCCGCAACTTGTACATCTCCAGCTAAGGGAAATGACACACCTCCATCGGGCCTTACAAGTACTTCGCGCTGTAATTCTTCTTCTTTCCATACTGAAATAAATAGAACATCTTCCGGACCAATTCTGTAATCCTCAGGACTCGTTGATGCCCCAGAAAATTTTTCCTCAGCTTCTGCAAAAGTAGCCAAAGAAACTAGTAAAAAAACCGATATAAATAAATGTATCGCAAACCAGCGCATAATGTTTCTATTTATTTTTACCGACATAGGCTGAATAGTTTTTAAAGGCAGATTTACGCCATTAAATATCATATTTATCTCCTTGAAACTCTTTATTAAGCCTTATTTTCTAGCTGGCCAATTACAAAACAAAGCCAAACCGCCAACCTTAAGTATAAACAGTAATCAGCTGCGAACTTGTTATCTTCGTAATTCTAGTCGTTAGAACAGCTGACTGATAGCCTAGTTCATTGATTTTATTATCACTCTCTGAAAATTTTTGTGCCCCCGACCCCCTTAGAACCAAGATTCACCGTTAACTATGTGGAATCAACACCTTTGTTTATGTCTGGCACAACTTTAGTATGGTAGTTTCGATACAATCATTTTGTTGTGAGCTCTTTCACATTGCCCCTTGATTTTACGGATGTTCTTGTAATATAAGGATAAAAACATCGTATTTTTCTTACTTTTTATAGGGTATTTATATGATCTGGTACCTTATTTAATAACATCCTTATCCCACAACCATGCTGCACCTCGGACTCCACTCGAATCTCCATATTTTGGTGGAACCAATTTGGTACTTACACAATCCGAAAATACCCACTGCTGCCAAATTTTGGGGATACTCTTATATAAGCGTTTTAGATTAGACATGCCCCCACCCAATACGATCACATCTGGATCGAGAAGATTAATAATATGCGCCAGGCTTCTTGCCATACGGTGTTCATAGCGAACTAATACACCATCTGCATTTACATCACCTTGTTCAGCTTGAGCAACAATTTTTTCTGCACTTAATTTTTCCCCCGTAGTCCTTTCAAAATCTTTTTCCAAGCCAGGGCCAGAAAGAAAGCTTTCAATACACCCCTTCTGCCCACACCAACATTTCGTTAATTCCAACTCTCCATCGTCAGGCCACGGCAAAGGGTTATGACCCCATTCTCCAGCGATAGAATTACCGCCTATTAATACTTGTTTATTTATTACTAGCCCTCCACCCGTTCCAGTACCCACTATTACACCAAAGACAGTACTTGCATCTTGAGCAGCTCCATCGATCGCTTCAGACAAGACAAAACAGTTTGCATCATTAGCCATACGAATTTTTCTAGTTTTATGAAATTTTTTGGCAAGAGAATTTTCAAGATCTTGCTGAAATGGCTGATTATTAAGACAAGTTGTGTTGGAATTTCGAAGCAACCCCGTGGCAGGAGATAAAGACCCAGGTGTGCAAATACCAATGCTGCATTCTTGCTTTACATTTTCTTCAGCAGATTTAATTAATGCAGTAATTGCATCAAGAATATCTTGATAATTCGCTTTTGGTGTTGCCACACGATCTCGAAACAATTCTTTCCTTCCATCACTCAACACCAAGACCTCAATCTTAGTGCCGCCTAAATCAATTCCTAGCCTAATAATAGGTCTCCTGCGCAATGGTTTTGCTCGACCATAATGTTTCTTTTTCTTCAGCGTGTTTTGCTAGCACTCTGCATACAACGAAAAGAAAATCTGAAAGACGATTCAGGTAAATCTGCAGATGCGGATTAAGATCTTGTTCTTCGCTTAACATGACAACACTTCTTTCTGCACGCCTACATACTGTTCGTGCTAAATGACACGTAGCCGAAGCATGCCCACCGCCAGGCAAAATAAAATTCTTTAAAGGTGGGAGGCCTTTATTATATGAATCTATTCTTTCTTCTAAGCTTTTAACAATATGCTCATTCATAAACTTGAGGTCAGCATTATTCAATTCTGCACCCACATTAAATAATTGATGTTGGATGTGTATGAAAATTTCTTTTAGTTCTGGAGGCATATCATGCACGACCACCATACCAATTACAGAATTCAATTCGTCAACTTCACCAATCGCGTGAATTTGAGGGCAATTTTTTCGTACTCGCAAACCAGTAGACAGCCCAGTGTCTCCTTTATCACCGGTTTTGGTATAAATTCTAGTTAAACGATTTGCCATTATAAGTTCACCTTAATTCCTGCATAAATTGTTTGTCCTAATGTTTCAAACCCATACACATCTTGATATGAATCATTTAGCAAATTATTAGCCCTCGCGTATAAATTGAAATTTTCCGTTACACGATATGAGCCACTAATATTAACCAAAAAATAATCGTCTAGCTTAACTTCACCTGCCGGAAAGGTTGAAAAATCCGAGTCAATTTGCTCATCTACATAATTCAATGCAGCATTCAGATTCCCTTTACCAGATAGTGTTACATAGTTAAATTGCAGGCTCGCTACTGTTTTCGGCCTGCGAATCTCTCTAACTTGAACGCCATTTGCATCTGGAACTGTAGAGTCTGTATAGGTATAGGCTCCTCGCATATCAAACTGATTGCTTACCTGTGCATCAAAATATAATTCCACGCCATTGCGCTCGCTCCTACCGTCGAGATTTACGGCAGTATTTACAGGAAAAAACACAGTAGTAATTTCATCTTTTAGCTCTTCCCAAAAAAATGTTACACCAACATGAGCTGTGTCAGCACTAAATGATTGATCTAACCCCAGTTCCCAAGACTCTGATTTTTCAGGTTTTAAATTAGGATTACCAATAAACGAACCAGAGAAGAACCCAAACAGTTCTGTGAAACTAGGATTTTTTACACCCGTTCCATACGCTGCTCGCACTTTAGTTTCCGAACTTGGAAAGTTATACGCGCCAGTAAATCGTACAGTATCTCGATCTTTAAACTCATCATTATCATCTTTTCTCAAAGAGGCAGACAAGAATAATTTGTCCCACACGCCCAAACGATACTCAGCTGTGAATCCGTAATTTTTTATGTCTTGATTCTGATTAGGGTTGCCAAACAAACTAGCTTGGCCTCTTTGCTTAAAACGCTCTTTTTCTTGTTCCATAGAAAATAGAAATTTATGTTCTTCGCCAGAAAACACATTTGTATTGAATGTTGCCTCTGAAAGATAATCAAATTTCAGCTTTTCTCCTTCTGTTCTTCTCTTACCAAATACGTCTTCATTTTGATTGCGTGTATCGGTAATACCCATAGCTAGTTTTTGATTCCAACGATTATCAAACATAGAAAGTTGCAAGAAAGATGTGCCATAAAACTGCTCTGCATCAGAGTTATCATCTGCATCAACCGGCGCACCAAATGTACCATCATCGAACTCATTAGATGAATCGATGTATCTTGCATTCAATCCAAATGTTAACGCTGGATTAAATTCATACTGTGTATTAAAAACAATACTTGTTTGATCGTACCCATCATCTTCAGAACCTTGTTCAGAAATATTCACACCACCTGTGTCTACAAATGATCCTTGTAAATAATATTTTAATTTACCCAACCCCCCGGAAGCAGATGCTGAACTGTGAATGAAGTCATGCGAGCCCACTTCAGCTGAACTTGTTAGAGATGCTACATCACTACCAGTACGAGTTGTGATATTAATTACACCTGCTAATGCATCACTCCCCCAAACTGAACTCTGGGATCCTCGCATTACTTCAATACGTTCTATGCTGTCTGGCAATAAATTTGCAAAATTAAATTCTGACCCTGTTGCGAGGTCGTTTGCCTCAACGCCATCAATCAAAACTAATATATGGTTAGCCTCTGCACCCCTGATACGCACCTGAGTTAGAGCACCATAGGGACCTGACTGACTGACCGCAACGCCGGGAACAATTCTCAATAAATCAACAAGTGTTGCAGCATTACTTCTTTCAATTTCATCTCTTGTGATAATAGTTACCGACCCACCCACTTCTTTTTCGGGAACAGAAACTTTGGTTGCACTAAGAATAATCACCTCATCGTCTGCGGCAATACCTGCGCTCCAAGAAACTATAATAAATATTAAACAGCGAAGTAATAATGGCATACATGTCCTTAATCAAATTTGATAGCGGACACGCTGAGAAGCACGCAACTATTGTTGCGCAATTGTATTCAGCCAGAGTCGCCCGCCGCAACTTCCTGAGTCACATAAGGCCGGTCTCCGGGCTAATGGGTTGTATATTCTATTAAATACACTAAGTAATCCGTCTTCCCATGCAAAATATACACAGTGACTAAATGAATCACCAAATCTCAATTACCGTTGCGGGGGCAGCATCTGGTTTACACAGATTTCCCTGTTTCACCCTTGCGCTTTCAAATAAAAACTTATCTGACTATGACAAGGACACCTTAAGTGATGTGTGAAAGATATTCTAACAGCTTTTGAAGAAATTAGTTTTGAAGTTTTTTGATTTCAGCAATGACTTCATCACTATGTGTCGCTGGTTTTACCGATCGATAAATTTTGGCAAGCTTACCTTCTGGATCAATAATAAAAGTATGTCGCTTAGCTAACTTGATTGGCCCTATTTTTGTTAAGGAACCATAGTTGCTTGCAACTTGACCACCGAGATCTGCAAGTAATGGGAACTGCAGGCTATACTTGTCTGCAAACTCAGCATGGCTTGTTGTAGTGTCTACACTCACCCCAAATACTTGTATATCAAGATTATTCAATGATGCGACATCATCACGAAATGCGCATGCCTCTTTTGTACAACCCGGTGTGTCATCTTTAGGATAAAAGTAAAGCACAACCCACTTGCCTAAATAATCATTAAGTTTATGCACAGTTTCAGTTTGATCTACTAATTCAAACTGAGGTGCTTGCATTCCAACATCTAATTCAGATGCAGGTGATGAACTAAATATTCCCATACAGATAATACTAACAATAATTTTGTTTAAATTATTAAGCATTTATATTTTATGGTATAAATTTGAAAATCTTGCCGCGATAGTCAACTACATACAACTCACCTGAAGCATCTTCACCAAAAGAGCTAATATTGATATCTGTTTTCATCAGCTCTCGCATTTCAAAGTTATTCTCTTTATCGATAGACCAAATCGAACCACTACAGAAGTCACCAAATATATATTTCCCATACAATTCTTTAATAGCGTTGCCACGATACACATAACCCCCGGTAACAGAACAGCCATGTTTATGGGAATACTCGGCAACGGGTTTAACCAAATAGCCTGTGTCGCAGTCCTTATTGGGCAAAAAACAATGCTTCCCTTCCATCAATCGCCAACCATAGTTTTCACCACCTTTGCTTTCTGATGATCTCCAGTGTATTTCTTCCCATTTATTTTGCCCCACATCTGCAATCCATAATTCTCCATTCTTACTATCAAAAGAATGACGCCATGG
>CAYXVH010000208.1:0-6659 GCA_964468615.1 uncultured Thiotrichales bacterium
TAAGTCTTTAGAAGGTATCGATTTGGAAGTTTCAGGGCAGATCATCTCTATCCCTTCCGTTCAAGGTCGCAGTACAAGGTTCGAATTTTCTATTCATAATTCTAATATTTCAGCCAATGATGAAACTGTATTGTTGCCAAAGAAAGTAAGGCTTAATTGGTATGGGGATGTACCGCCTTTGCAATTGGGTGAACGTTGGCGATTAAGACTTCGTTTGAAGCGACCATGGGGCTATGCAAATCCAGGAGCCTTTGATTATTAAAAATGGCTGTTTGAACAGGGAGTTCGTGCTACGGGTTATGTGCGTAGTAAAGGCAGTAATCAACGGGTTCAAGCTGCAAGTATTTTAAATCCTACTTATTATTTGCGTGCAACGTTAAATCAAAAATTAGAGCGTGCAAAAGGTAAATATACGGCTGTGATTAAAGCATTGGTGCTGGGTGAGCGTGGGCAAATGGATTCGCAACGCTGGAAGGTGTTAACTGAAACAGGAACTAACCATCTGCTCGCTATTTCAGGTTTACATGTTGGAATAGTTTCGGGATTTGTTTATTTTATTATCCTGTTTTTATGGAAGCGTAGCGAAAAGTTTTGTTTGTATATTGCGGCGCAACGTGTTGCTGCGTTAGCTGCGATATTTGCAGCAATATTCTATGCAATGCTTGCTGGTTTTTCGATTCCAACACAGCGCGCCATGATTATGGCGGCTGTTGTATTTCTATCTGTGTATTCGATGCAGTCTTTACGTACATGGAATATATTATCGATTGCTTTGTTAAGTGTACTTATGCTGGATCCATTTTCGGTGCTATCACCTGGATTTTGGTTATCTTTTTTAGCCGTCGCGATCATTCTCTTTTCAATTAAAGACAAGACGGCTAAATCTGTAGGGTGGTTTAGTCTGGTAAGAATACAGTTTGTATTAGCGTTGGGTTTGTTGCCTTTTACGCTGCTATTTTTTCAGCAAGCGTCTTTAATTTCACCTCTGGCAAACTTTTTCGCCGTACCTTGGGTAAGTTTTTTAGTTGTGCCAGTTGCACTGACTGGATCGTTATTTTTGCTTATAAGTGAAACAGTGGGTAGTTGGGTGCTGGAGTGTGCAAACCTGTTGTTAGAAATATTTTGGACTGCGCTTGATTTCTTACATGCTTTACCTTTTGCAAGTTTGCATCATGCAATACCTACTTGGGCACTTATTCCAGCTGTTTTTGGAATCTTAATGTTGCTCGCGCCTAAAGGTTGGCCTGGTAAAACGCTAAGTTTGGTTTTGTTAAGTCCATTAGTCTTTGCTCAAACTGTTGAAACACCTGAGAATGATCTTAGATTGACTGCATTAGATGTTGGCCAGGGTTTAGCAGTGGTTCTAGAAGTCGGTGATCAAGTACTGGTATATGACACTGGGCCAAAATTTAGCAGTAGTTTCAATGCAGGTGAAGCTGTAATAGTTCCTTATTTGCGGCATCGAGGTATCAATCAGATAGATACCCTGGTGGTCAGCCATGGCGATAAAGACCATGCAGGAGGGTTGCAAGGAGTACTTAAAAACTTAAAAGTCGAACATTTGCTTAGTAGTAGCCTTAAGGATTATCGGCATGATCAAATCAGTATTTGTAAAGCAGGGATGAGATGGCAATGGAAGTCAGTTAACTTTCAGTTTTTGCATCCGCCTAATATTACAGAGGATAATAGAAAGCTATCGAGTAATAATAGTTCTTGTGTATTGCTTGTGCAGCATCCCTCTGGCAGTGTTTTGCTTACCGGTGATATAGAGAAGCCAATCGAAAAGCAATTGATTGATGCGCAAGCGGATTTGCTTGACATAGACGTTCTCATTGCGCCACATCATGGTAGTAATTCTTCTTCTACCCGTGCATTCATTCGAGCTACTTCGCCAGATTATGTCGTATTTAGTACTGGATACCGTAATCCTTATGGTTTTCCCGATGAAAAAGTGGTCTCACGCTACAAAGAGTTTGGTAGCGACTTAGTAAA
Source organism: uncultured Thiotrichales bacterium (assembly GCA_964468615.1). GTDB lineage: Bacteria > Pseudomonadota > Gammaproteobacteria > UBA4575 > UBA4575 > JABDMD01. Next base: position 1,993 of record CAYXVH010000208.1, read on the forward strand.
TACGGCTTCTCACGGTATGATTACGTTTAATTTTTCAGATAAAAATGGATTGCAATTACAGCCAGGATATCGTGAAGTGCGACAACGTTTCTGGCATTCTAAGTTCTAGTTTACATTTGGCCGAATCAGGCGTCTAAAATACTGTTAATCTAGGCAAAGTAAAATCTCGAGGAGTTATGCTAAGTGTATGAAATTGTAAAAGCAGGAGGTTGGTTGATGTTGCCAATCTTAGCCAGTTCTATTGTTGCTTTGGCGATTGTAATTGAGCGTTTCTGGACACTTCAGAAAGAGCGTGTTGCGCCTAAGTATCTAGCTGCAAAAATCTGGCAATGGAGCAAGGAAGGCAAGTTAGACGAAAACCGAATTCTACAGATTCGTAAGAGTTCGCCATTGGGCAGAATTCTTGCTGCAGGCTTGATGAATAAAAATTATGACCGCGAAATCATGAAAGAGAGCATCGAGGAAACTGGCCGACATGTTGCTCATGAGCTAATGCGCTTTTTAAATACATTGGGCACGATTGCTGCCATTTCCCCTTTGCTTGGTCTTCTGGGGACTGTTATAGGTATGATTCAAGTGTTCAGTGTAATAACTAGTGTAGGGGTGGGAGACCCAGGTGAGTTAGCAGGTGGTATATCAAAAGCATTAATTACGACTGCGGCAGGACTTAGCGTAGCCATTCCCAGTTTGATCTTTGTTCGTTATTTCAGAAGAAGATTAGATACCTTAGTAGTAGGTATGGAAGAGGAAGCTATCAAATTGGTTGAAGTGATGCATGGCCAACGTAAGGCCAGATCATAATTCTTTTGGCATAAATAAATATTAAAAATGAATTTTACTCGCGCCGAAGAAGATCGCTTAGATGTAAATATCACCCCACTCATTGATGTGGTGTTTTTGTTGTTGATATTTTTTATGGTTACCACCACGTTCAATCAACAAGCAGAATTAAGAGTTGATTTGCCCGAAGCCTCTTCGGACGAGCAAGCGATAGAGGTGATTCCGATAGAGATCACTATTGATCCTGCAGGCGCGTATTACGTTAATGGCCAAAGTCTTGCTAACAATAGTGCCGTTACACTACTACAATCTCTGAAAAAAATTATAGCCGACGATAAAGATAAAAGTGTAATCATCCGAGCAGATGCAACTACTCCACATCAGGCTGTAGTGACTGCAATGGATACAGTGGCAAAAGCTGGTGTGTCAAAATTATCGATCGCGACTTCTAAGACTAAATAAACTAAATTTCTAAAATCATAATGGCCGAACAAGCCTCTAATCTACCTAAACAATCAGGTTGGCAAATATACCGCCGACTTCTAAGCTATAGCTTATCTAAATGGCAATATTTGGTATTAGGTTCATTAGCATTAATGGTTCTCTCGGGTATGGAAGCGCTTATGGTGTATCTACTCGGTCCATTTATTGATAGTTCTTTTGTTGAAAAAAATTATAGTGAAATAAAGTGGATTCCCGTCGCACTGTTAGCAATATTTCTGATAAGAGGAGTCGCTAATTTTGTAGGCACGTATTTGATCGGGTATGTAGGCGCTCATGTAATCAAAACTCTTCGTCAACAAATGTTTGAGCGTATTCAATTTCTACCTACAAATTATTTTGACCATCAATCTACAGGTGCTCTATTATCAAAATTTTCTTATGATGTAGAACAGATTATTGGCGCAGCAGTTAAAAGCTTGCGCAGCTTGGTCGAAGATACTTTTAAGGTAATTTTTCTACTAGGTGTTATGTTTGTTAATAACTGGAAGTTAACGCTTTTGTTCTTAATTGTAATGCCTATTATCGCTGCAATCGTTGGGTATACCAGTAAGTTATTTAGAAAATTTAGTACTAAAATGCAAAAGTCTGTAGGCAAGATTACGCATATAGTTGAAGAGAGTATTATTGGTCATCGAATTGTGAAAATATTTGGTGGTCAGCAGTATGAGATAGAAAAATTTGAGTACGCTAATGAACGTTATCGACGCAATAATATGCGTAAGATTACTACCAAAGCGGCAAGCACACCTGTTATTCATACCTTAGTTGGATTTGTATTGGTAGCGGTGCTCGCAATAGCAGCGAGACCTGAAATTGCAACAGAAGAAACTGCGGGCGGGTTTGTGAGTTTTATCATTGCAATGATTGCAATACTAACGCCTGCAAGAAGATTAACGGTACTTAATGAAATACTGCAAACCGGCATAGCTGCCGGCTTAAGCGTATTTGAGTTAATTGATTCTGAAAAAGAACAAGATCCTGCAAGCAAGATACTGCCAAATTGTACAGGTAGGGTGGAATATAATGATGTTTGCTTTAAATACACCACACGTGATGAAAAAGCCATTGAACATATTAATTTATCTATTGAACCTGGTGAGACAATAGCTTTTGTTGGTAGATCAGGCAGTGGTAAAACTACCATCGTTAATTTATTGCCTAGATTCTATGATGTTGATTCTGGGTCTATAACAATTGATAGTGTAAGTACTACTGAGCTAAGCTTAGCGTCTTTGCGCAATCAGATTGCAATCGTTAATCAAGATGTAACGCTATTTAATGATACCATCGCTAATAATATCGCATATGCACAAGGCATGGATTCTCAAGACAAGCGTGTAATAGAAGCTGCAAAAGCAGCAAGAGTGTTGGAGTTTACGGATAATCTACCTGATAAGCTAAATACATTAGTAGGTGAGAACGGTGTGTTGCTATCTGGTGGTCAGCGCCAACGCATTGCGATTGCAAGAGCATTGTTAAAAGATGCCCCGATATTAATACTTGATGAGGCAACCTCTGCATTAGATACCGAGTCAGAACAATTCATTCAAAAAGCGCTAGAGTTACTACAAAAAGACCGTACGACTTTGGTGATTGCTCATCGACTATCAACCATCGAAAAAGCAGATCGTATTGTCGTAATGGATAAAGGATCTATTGTTGAAATTGGAAGTCACAAAGAACTGTTACGTAAAGACGAGGCTTATGCTTCATTATATAAATTGCAGATCAGTCATCCTAGTTTAGCGGTTAACGCATAGAGATATATGCATAAACTATTAATGCGTTAGATATTCTTGATTTGAACATTGATATTGAAAAGTTTTGGTATTCAAAAAATATCCTTTCTATATTTTTATTACCACTATCGTGGTTATTCAGATTTGTTTCTTTCTGTAGACGTATCATCTATCAAGCCATTGTTTCAAAGAGAGGTTTGGAAAATACCTGTGTGATAGTGATCGGAAATATCACGGTGGGGGGTGCTGGTAAAACGCCATTTGTTTCTTACCTGGCACAACGTTGCATGCAAAAAGGTTTGAGTGTAGGAGTGATAGCGCGTGGCTATGGTCGAGAGAATGAGTCTGAACTTATAGAAGTATTAATTGAGAATAATGCAAAGCAAGTTGGCGATGAGGCCTTGATGCTTAAGCATCAGCTAGACTGCCCAATCGCGGTAGCGGCAAATCGCATTGATGCGGCAAGATTCTTAAATGGAAAGTATCATCTTGATGTAATTATTTCGGATGATGGTTTGCAGCATTACAAACTGCCTCGCGATTATGAAATTATTGTAATAGATGGTGAGCGTGAGTTTGGAAATGGTTGGTGTTTACCTGCAGGGCCACTTCGTGAACCTGTTTCACGTTTAGATAAGGCTGACATCGTTATTAGTAATGGTGTAAATACATCATATGAATATCAATACACCATTAACTACAGTGATTTTGTCTCGTTAGAGAATAATTCTGTAAAAAAACCATTCATGGAGTTTGAGGCTCTAAAAGTGCATGCCGTGGCAGGGATAGGGAATCCTAAACGCTTTTTTAGTGCACTTGAGAAACTTGGTTTACAGGCGATAACGCATGTGTTTTCGGATCATTATGCATATAAACAAACAGATATAGAATTTAACGATGATTTGCCTATTATTATGACTGAGAAAGATGCCGTAAAATGTAGGAAGTTTAATAAAGAAAATGTATGGTATTTACCAATTATTACAATGCCAAATGATAAACTTGATAATCGTATTTCAGAATTATTAGAGGAGATAAACTAATGGATATGCAGTTGTTAGATATCTTGGTGTGTCCAGTTACAAAAGGGCCGCTTAAATTAGATAAAGAGAAGCAGGAGCTAGTTTCAACTTCTGCGCGTCTCGCTTATCCGATACGTGATGGCATTCCAGTTATGTTGGAAGATGAAGCGCGTTCTATTTCAGAAGATGAGTACGAAAAATACAAAGCCATGTAATATGGCTTGGAAATTATAAATAAGTGAACTTCAAAGTAGTAATTCCTGCGCGTTATGCCTCAAAGCGTTTGCCAGGTAAAGCATTATTAATTCTCAAAAATAAGCCTATAGTGCAACATGTATATGAAAATGCATGTGCAAGTGGTGCTGAAGAAGTCATTATTGCTACAGATGATCAGCGAATAGTCGATGCAGCGGAAAAGTTTAATGCAAATATCTGTTTAACATCAGATAAACATACTTCAGGTACAGATCGAATTGCGGAAGTTGCAAAGATAAAGGGTTGGAGTGATGAAGTTGCAATCGTTAACGTTCAGGGTGATGAGCCGCAAATGCCGGCACAAAATATAAAACAGGTTGCGCATAATCTGCTTTTTCATGAGCATGTAAGTATGTCTACTTTATGT
>CAYXVH010000209.1:0-6377 GCA_964468615.1 uncultured Thiotrichales bacterium
TAAAACCTGTGCCTGTAGTGTTGGTTGGTGAGGAATATTGGCGCAATGCTTTTGATATCGATTTTCTACTTGATGAAGGTGTGATTGATATTGAAGATCGAGATTTGCTCTGGTTTGCAGAGACTGCTGAGGAAATTTGGGAAGGGTTGTTATGTTGGTATGAGCATAATAGTGAAACGCTTATTTAAAAATAAAGTCTAAGCAATAAAACCTAGGATATAAAAAGTGAAACTATCATTTCATGGCGCGGACCAAGGCGTTACTGGCTCTTGTCATTTGCTCGAGTGTGCAGGTAAGCGCGTACTTATTGATTGCGGTATGTATCAAGGTGGCCGAGAACTTGTAGAAGAAAATGCTGAGCCTTTTGGGTTTGATCCTGCTTCAATTGATTATTTATTGCTTACTCATGCACATCTCGATCATTGCGGTCGTATTCCCTTGCTAGTAAAAAGAGGTTTTAAAGGTGAAGTGATTAGTACAGCAGCATCTGTTGAATTGGCGCGATTAATCCTGCTCGATTCGGCAGGTTTGCAGGAAGAGGAGGCGCGTTATCAATTACGTAAAATTCGACGACGCGGTGGTAAAACGCGCGATAGCAACATCGAGCCACTGTATACCACGCTAGATGCGCTAAATAGTCTAGAGTATTTTGGCCGTATGGCTAGCTACGATAAACCCATTCAATTAACCAAAGGTATTCAAGCAACTTTTATTGATGCTGGACATATTCTCGGATCTGCAAGTATATTTTTGGAGCTTAAAGATGATCATCACCATCGCCGGCTATTATTTTCTGGTGATCTTGGTTATAGCGGCCGTATTATAGTGCGTGATCCAACACCACCACCAAATGTAGATACCGTTGTGATGGAAACTACCTATGGAGATCGTTTGCATAAACAATTGCAACCATCTATAGATGAATTGTTCACTGTGATTGATGAAACAATGGATCGAGGAGGTAATGTAATTATTCCAACCTTTGCATTAGAGCGCGCACAAGAAATTCTTTACACCTTGCGAGAAGGAATTAAAAAAAACCAAACGAAATATTTTGTTAATGTGTTTCTTGATTCACCGATGGCTATTTCTGCAACAGAAATATTTGAACGACATCCAGAATGCTTTGATACAGAAACATTAAAAATTTCACATGAAAGTAACGATGTATTTAGTCCACCAGGACTACATTTCACGCGTGAAACTTCTGAATCAATAGCCATTAATCAAATAGCTTGTGGGGCGGTAATCATGGCGGGTTCTGGAATGTGCACTGGCGGGCGTGTGCGACATCACTTAATACAAAATCTTTTACGTAAAGAATGCAGTGTAATATTTGTTGGCTATGCAGCGCAGGGTACATTGGCGCGAAGTATTATCGATGGCGCAAAATACGTGCGTATTTTTGGTGAAGAAATTCCAGTACGTGCAAGTATTCATACCATTGGTGGGTTTTCAGCGCATGCTGATCAGGCAGAACTTTTAGCCTGGCATGCAAAAACAGGTAAACCTAAAACAACCTTCCTGGTGCATGGTGAAGAAAGAAGCATGCATGCCTTTGCAAAAATGCTGAATCAAACAAAAGTTAAAATGCCTAAATTACATCAATCATTTGAGCTTTAGTTATTACTGCAAGTAAAAAATCTTCTAATAAAACACGTATTTGGCTGTTGTTTGTTCCTAATCAGTTTTAGGAGGAAATTTTGGCCTATACTTCTTAAGCATATTTGGTGTTTTTATGGAGAAACGTGTATGAGCTCAAACAATAAAGCTATTAAGGTCATTTTAATGCTAAGTCTTGTGATGTCGCTTGGATGTCTAAATTATGCAATGAGCCAAGAGATTCAAGATGCGATCGATGCTGGAAAAGTTGAATATATACGTTCATGTGCGTTTTGTCATGGTGACCAGGGTAAAGGAGATGGATTCTATGCTGCTAAATTAATCGTCAAGCCAGCTAATATCACTTTTTTGCAAAAAGAAAATAAAGGGATTTTCCCAACCAGGGCTGTTTTCCAAATTATTGAAGGGACAGATGATATAAAACTACATGGACCGAAGAGCATGCCCATTTGGGGTGATCGCTTTGATAATGAGAGTTTTTTGTATGTGGATGATAGATTTACAAGAACTTTTGTTCGTGGTCGTATCTTTGAACTACTTTTATATCTCGAAGAAATTCAGGTGCAATAAATTATAAGCGAGGAGCATGGTTAATGAATAAAGCAAATACTGCATCAAATACAGCGATATTGCTTGGAATTCTAACTCTGTTATTAAGTGTTGCTGTTCAGGCTGAATCTACAGTTGAGCAAGATATTGGTGAACAAGAATACTCTAGCTTTTGTGCTACTTGCCATGGAAGTGATGGTAAAGGGAATGGTCCAAAGGCCAATCAACTTTCTGCAACACCAACTAATCTTACTTTGCTTAGTAAAGAGAACGGAGGCTCGTTCCCAGAAACAGCTGTCTATAACATCATAGATGGCCGTAGGGTAGGTGATCTTCATGGACAAGAAATGCCTATTTGGGGTGAGCACTTTAAGGAAATAGTGGGAAATGAAGAAGCTGTAGATGAACGAATCAGTAATCTAATTGAGTACCTTATAAGTATTCAGGTTGATTGATTTTTATTTCCTGCAAATTTGTAAAAGCTTTTAGGCTATTTATTTAATCTAGATCAAACCAAAATCTAGAGCCTCAAGCAGTATGTTTTAATGAAAGTGTGGGAGTCAGCTGCCAGTCATATTGTTCGTATAGTTACAAAATGGCCATATTGGGTGTTGCTCATTACCGTAGTTATAATGTTACTTACTTTATGGCCAGCTACTCACCTAAGCATAGATGTGTCACCTGATTCATTGCTGCTGGAAAAGACCCTGATCTAAAATTTTATCGGGCAGTACATTACACCTTCGGTACGGATGAATATGTAATTGTTGCTATACGTTTTGGTAAATCTATTTTATCTCCTTCTTCTGTGCGTAGGATCGAAGAAATTACGCAAAAGTTTAAACGAATAGAAGGAGTTTCAGAGGTTACTAGCATTACTACAGTGCCGTTAATATTCCAGTCTCTAGATCAAGATAATGAAGCAGAGTTAGCTTTTCCAACCTTATTATCAAATAATATAGACATTGCTAAAGTTGAAGATGAGCTTTTGACTAATCCGTTATACGAAAGAAACTTAGCAAGCAAGGATTTGCATTTAGCAGCATTTAAGATCGATTTTCTAGCAGTATCTGAGTACAAAGCGCTTTTTAGTCAGCGTTATGTATTAATAGAAAAACGAGCAAAAGATACGCTGTCTCTGGAAGAGAGAAGAGATTTAGAACAGATAAATTATAAGCTTGAAAAACTGCTTAATTTCGAGAATCAAAGATATGCGCTAGCATTAACTAAAATACGAAGCATATTAAGTACGTATAAAAATACACAACAGTCATATCTAAGTGGCACTCCGTTGATTGCTAATGATATGAAAAAGTATGTGTTGCAGGATATCAAGGTATTTGGAATAGCGGCGATTCTTATTATGGCAATTATATTGTTCATCATATTCCATAAAGCTACTTGGGTGTTAATTACATTATTCTGTTCTTTTGTCAATGTATTGGTTGTGTCTGGTTTAATTGGTTTGCTTAACTTTAAGCTAACCGTTGTATCATCTAACTATGTGGCGATACTGTTAATATTTTCTTTAGCAATTTCTATACATGTAGTAGTCCGCTATCAAGAAGAAACTGCAGTGGGAGTTGCGGATTTCAATAAAAAATTGTGCATTGCCATTCAACATATCAGTACACCATGTCTATATATGGTACTAACTTCCACAATCGCATTTTTGTCTTTAATCGCTAGCGATATTAATCCGGTTATAACTTTTGGCTATATTATGGTGATTGGTTTATGCGGCGCATATATAGTTTCTTTTACAGTTTTGCCTGCGCTAATCCAGTTATTAAAACCAAAGTCGAGGCCTGCGCACAAACATTATTCATACATTATTCTAAAAGATTCATTAGCACTTATTCTTGGGCATAAAGGTATTGTTATCGCGATGTTTATAATTGGTCTTGCAATTGGTGTATTTGGGATTACAAAGATAACAGTAGAAAATCGATTTACCGACTATTTCAAACAAACCACTGATATTCATCAAGGGTTGACAACCATCGATCAACAACTCGGAGGCACGGTTCCCATTGAGATCATATTAAATGCATCTCATGGATTCAATGAAGATGATATTGATAAAATAGATGTTGGCGATGATTTGGATGAATTCGATGATTACTTGGCTGAGTTAGAAGAATCAGAGAGCGGATTCACTTCTCAAAGCTACTGGTACAATAGGCGCGGTATTGAAAAAATTCGATTCATTCACACGTATTTAGACGAGATTCCACAAATAGGTAAAGTTCTTTCTTTATCAAGCACGGAAAATATTTTTCAACACATCATCAATGAAAAACAACTAGATGATTTTGAATTATCTTTAATATATTCAAAATTGCCTGAAAATTCTAAATCAATTTTGATCGATCCCTATCTTTCGGCTGAGGGAAATCAAGCTCGAATTGTAGCTAGACTTAAAGATTCTGATCGTACTCTAGTGAGAAATGAATTGTTAAAAAATATTAATGCTGACTTGAAAAATTATTTCGCTGAAAAAAGTAATATTGAAATACAAGTGACAGGTATTGGTGTGCTTTATAACAACGTATTGCAAAGCCTATATCGTTCGCAAATACTTACGATAGGTTATGTATTTATTGGTATATTTTTAACATTGTCAGTATTATTTAAAAATATTTAATTTGCATTAATAGCAATTTTGCCAAACATCTTCACAGCTATAATAATTCTAGGATTAATGGGGATAATGAGTATTCCTTTAAACATAATGACGATAACAATTGCAGCAATAACGATAGGAATTGGTGTTGATGACGCTATACACTATATACATCGCTATAAAAAAGAGCATGCAGTGAGAAGTAATGTGTATGAATCTATTTTGACTTCTCAAGTTACTGTAGGTAAAGCCCTGTGGTTTACTTCCATCACTATAGCTACGGGCTTTGTTTTGCTTGTGTTTTCAAATTTCACGCCGTCGATATATTTTGGGTTGTTTACTTGTCTAGCGATGTTAATTTCAATTTTTGCAACTTTTACATTGATCCCTTTAGCTTTATCAGCTTCTGAATGAGGTGAAGGTATTGAAGGATCTGTTAATTAGCAGATTATTAATCTAATAGATTGCATTAAAAGCATTTAAGTTCAATGCGTCTTAATTACAAAATAGTATTTTTAACCTTCAGCCTCGTTACTTTTTTTCTTATCTCCATGTTTGCATTTTTTATGTTTCATCTCATCACCTGTTAATTTCCCATCGCCATTTTTATCTTTCATCATAAATTTCTTCTCTTTGTGAGTCATGAATTCTTCTTTGCTAACCTCTCCATCACCATCGGTATCCATTTTATTCATTCCATGGCCGCCGCCATGATGCTCAGCAAGCGTATAACCTTTCGCTGGATTTGTTTTTTGGTTAAATGGGTTTTCTTCCGCGTTTGCAGTTGAAAATATAAAAATAGGTAAAGCTAAAATTGCGCTTAATAATAGTTTTGATATAGCTGAATTCAACAATATACTGCTCCAATATTATAAGTAAAAAATACACTGCCTTTAACTTATCATACTAAAAGTTATTCGTTTTGATATAAGTCAAACCTATTTAGTAAAAAATAAGTGTAATAACTATTTAATGAGAAAACTAAATAAAAATGCTAAAAAAATTCAGTTTGATCGCCTTAATCGACATAATCGCATTTATTAGTTTTATTTTTGTCGTCTCTACTGGTGTGTTAATGCGTTACGTATTGCCACCAAAAAGTGGTAAATTTACAGAAATATTAGGCATGTCTAGGCATGAGTGGGGCGATATACATTTTTATATCACGTTTATATTTTTAGCTATACTGTCTATACATTTAATATTGCATTGGAGATTTATCCGTAATGTATTTCGTGGGCGAATTAAGAAAGCTAATGCTTCAAGATTAATACTTGGATTGGTTGGTTTATTAGCAGTGTTAGCTTTAGCGGTTGCCCCTTTTGTTGTGCCTATAGAGAATTCTGAAAGGAATTCAGGCTATCAATATGGAAAGCATAAGTAATTTATTCAAATAGACGTAGTAAATAACTATATTTTTGATGGCCATTCAAGATCAAAGGGAAATGGTCGTTCTTCTGTATTAAATGTTAAATAAAGAATAATTTGGTATGTATAGTCGGCTAGTGAAACCCCCAAGTTCTTTAGTTTTGTATTGTTCTCGCCTGTAAATAACACACAAAAAAATTGAAATACAATC
>CAYXVH010000210.1:0-4277 GCA_964468615.1 uncultured Thiotrichales bacterium
TAAATTGATTCGAACTTGTCACCAGCTTGGTAAAGAAAATCACCTCGATTGAGTCTTTTTGAATGTTTGACGATGGCATCAAATGCATCAAGTTCTTCTCCTTCTAACGTATTAGCGAGACATACTTGTACACGACTGCAATCATTGCATTTATTGTGAATCTGTGCTCTTGGGGCTATATAGGTTTCTTGTAAGGGTATGGCGGTAGCAGCTTGCATGTTCTTACTCCTAGGTTTAATTTTTGGTTTGTTTCCTTTATTTTCCAAATCGGTTCTTATTATTGTTTCCGGTTTTTTATCCTGGAAATTATTAAATCTCTAATCAAGATAAGAAAAAATTCGTGCCCGCACGTAAGGCTATTACGGAAAACACGTATATAAGTTAGTAGATAGTTGTAGGATTCATTAGAGGAAAAGCCACTAAGTTATTGAATAATATGCAGAATATATTTATGAGATTAATACCCATGCTTGGTAAGATATATTTAATATCAAGAAGAAACTATATTTTTTATCATCTAATGTTTCAGCTGTAACATTTTTGTGGGTGATAATAAAAGTGATTGCCAAGTAGCGTGAAATCAAAAGATATTAAACATACTTCATCAAGGCAGGCATCAGTACCAATTCCTGATTCTCGATTGCGTGCGGTCATTAATACTGCTATCGAAGGAATTATCACTATTGATATTGCAGGCGTTATACATTCATTCAATCCAGCCGCAGAAAAAATATTTTCCTATAGTGCCAATGAAGTAATTGGCAATAATGTCAGCATGTTGATGCCAGAGCCCTATCAACATGAGCATGATTCTTATATTCAAAATTATATTAGTAGTGGTAACGCTAAAATAATTGGAATCGGGCGAGAATTAGAAGCTAAACGCAAAGACGGTACTGTATTTCCTATGTGGCTTTCAGTAGCAGAATTCTATGAAGATGGCCAACAATTCTTTGCAGGATTTATAAAAGATCTAACTGTCGAGAAAAACTGTTTTGAACAAGCGACTAGTTTAGAGCATATTCTGCAAAATTCGCTCAATGAAATTTATATCTTTGATGCGGAAACATTGTATTTTATTCATGTAAACAAGGGCGCACTAGATAATTTAGGTTTCAGCAGTGATGAAATGTTAAAGCTTACGCCTGTAGATATTAAACCGGAGTATTCACTCGAAAAATTTCAAAAAATTATAAGTCCGTTGTGTTCAGGTGAGCATGAAAAAATTGTGTTTACCACCATGCATCAGCGCAAAGACGGCAGCAGCTACCCTGTTGAAGTGCATCTAGAGCTGTCTAAATATGAATCTAAACCGGTCTTTGTTGCAATAATTTTAGACATTACACAACGCAAAATTGCCGAAGAAAAAGTGCGCTTAAGTGAAGAAGAGTTTCGACTTATTTTTGAAAATGCGCCTACAGGAGTTGCAATGTTAGACTTAGATGGAAACTATACTAATGTAAATCCAGTTTTATGTGACATGCTAGGCTATTCAAAACCGAAATTTTTAACACTATCTTATAAAGATATTACTCATCCAGATGATATCGAAAAGAGTAGTGAATTTTTATACAAACTACTTAGAGGAGATTTTACTGGATTTAGTATAGATAAGCGTTATATCCGTAAGGACAGAAAAACTATTAACGTTATTCTAAATGTTGCAATCGTGCATGAAAATGTTGCATTAGCACATAATGCAGCGGGTAAACCAGCATTATTGATTTCACATATTGTAGACGTATCAAAAGAAATTGAAGCTGAAGAATATGCTAGGACTCAACAAGAACAGATTGCGCATATGGACCGTGTGAGCATGATGGGTGAAATGGTAGCAGGTATTGCCCACGAAATTAATCAACCCCTTACTGCTATTGATTCCTATGCGCAGGCCGCACAAAGAAGAATTCAAGCAAATGATTTAGATTTTGAAAAATTAAAAGATCTGCTTGAAAAAATATCTAAAACTTCCCAGCGTGCGAGTGACGTGGTTTCTCATTTACGCGCGATGATGAAACATGAAGCTAGAAAGCGCAATAATTATTCTATCAATAGCCTAATAAATGATGCTGTGAAGATGTTGGAAACAGATATGCGGGTGTATGAGTTTAGAATAAAATTAGAGCTCGATAAGAATTTGCCAAATGTTATGGCTGATTCTATCCAGATTCAACAAGTACTATTGAATCTTATTCGTAATGCCATGGATGCCGCCGCAAAACAAGCTGATCAATATAAAGAAATCATCATTCGTTCTTCGCTGTTGACTGGGGAGAATAGAGTTGAAGTATCCGTGAAAGATTATGGTAGTGGAATTGATGAAGACACTGCGGAACAATTATTTAATCCTTTTTATACCACTAAGCAAAATGGACTGGGTATGGGCTTATCAATTTGTAAGTCTATTGTCCAAACTCATGGTGGGAGCTTATGGTTTTTGCCTAATGCAGACAAGGGCACTACCTTTCATTTTACTGTACCAACCGCATTAGATGAGAATGAGTGAAGATCAGCAAATAGTATCTATCATCGATGATGATGAAGATGTGCGTGATAGTCTGGTTGAATTAATAGACTCCATTGGATTGCAGACTAAGAGCTATTCATCTGCAATTAATTTTCTAGATGAAGCCGATATCAATCAAGCGGGCTGCATTCTTGCAGATGTGCGTATGCCGGGCATGAGTGGCATTGAGTTACAGCATAAATTAAACGAATTAGGTGCAAGTCAACCTTTAATTATAATGACTGGACACGGTGATATCACTATGGCTGTGAAAGCGATGAAAGATGGTGCAGTTGAATTTTTACAAAAACCATTTCGAGATCAAGAGTTATTGGATTGCATTACTAAAGCACTTGAGCAAGACAGTGAAAGTCGAAATAAGCATGAATTCCAGCACGCTATGCAAGAAATGGTAAATTCCTTATCCGCACGTGAACGCGAGGTGGTCGATAAAGTATTAGAAGGAAAAGTAAATAAAATCATTGCCAGAGAGCTTGAGATCAGTGATCGTACTGTGGAAATTCATCGCTCCCATGCTATGGAGAAACTAGGCGTAAAGTCTGTCGCTGAGCTGGTTAAAATTATGCTCAGCGCTCAAGCCTAGAAAGTCAAATTGTCTTTGTATATTTGCCCAATATTTCATTGAGTGAGCTTCGATATTGCAGTTTTTAGCCAAATCATTACTCGAAAATTGATCGAGATCATTATTCTCTGTTTGCGAGCTATGCCACTATCAACAGTGTAGTAACTGCTTATCTTTAAGGCGTTAATTTATTAGTATTTACACTTATTAACATTGATCAATGATTTGGAATTCAGTAAAAAATAAACCTATTCATCTTATTGTTAGCAATGATGATGTACGTAATCAGATTGTGCAATTACTGGGTAAATTGTCACCTAAGATAAAAACTTTTGATAGCGCAAGTGACTTCCTTAACGAACCAATTTCTGAGGCTCCGGCGTGTTTAATTACTGAGGTTAAGTTGAATGATTCGGATGGCATTGCCTTTATCAAGCAAATGCGTGAGCATGGTTTTTCAACTCCAGTTGTGGTGTTAGCTGATGGCAGTCATAGTGTAAATACAGCAGTTGAGGCAATTCAGGCAGGAGCTATTGATTTTATAGAGCAGCCAATTGTAGAAAGGGATTTCCTCGAGCGCATGCAAAATATATTAAATAAAGAATACTAACTAGTTTCTATTCTGTACAAAGTAAATTTATATAATTCCTCAAAAGATTACTTTCAATATGCATTGAAGGCGACTGGCTAAACATTTGAAACTCATTTTTATATGACCTATATCAATAACGATTACTCTATTGTTATTAATATATAAGCACATGTTGAATACTCCTCTTATTAGTTGGGAGGGTTTTTAAAAGCAAAGCCCTCTCAACTAATTTTTATGAACTCTGCTATAGATAAAGCTTGATAAAATGAGTCTATTCTAATAAAGGATTGCGATGACCGAGCACTGCCATGTGGAACCCCAGCAGCACGGCACCACCTGTCATGCTGAAAAGGGACGGCCAGATTACTTGCTATGGGGTTCAGTCTTAACAGGCATTGTGCTTTATATTTTGCATTGGCAATTTTCTAACCAAATTAGCTCAATCACTGCATTGGCATCGATGAGTCAATCTACATTCGACTTAATGAATACTATTTGGTGGGGCATTGTCATGGGTATGTTCATGGTGGCAGTATTGACCAAAGTACCGCGTGAATTTGTAGTGTCTTTATTAGGTACAGGCAATGGTTTGCGCG
>CAYXVH010000211.1:0-9246 GCA_964468615.1 uncultured Thiotrichales bacterium
CGAAGTAATCTAAAATTGCAAAAATGGCTGCTTTGGCATTTAAGGTGTCGAATATAGTTTCGATCATGATGATATCGATTCCACCATCGATTAAACCCTTTAGTGACTCTGTATAGGCCTCAACAAGTGCGTCATAGGTGATATTACGAAAACTAGGGTCGTTAACATCAGGGGAGAGAGAGCAGGTCTTGTTCGTGGGCCCTAATACACCCGCCACAAAACGTGGTTTATCAGCTTGTTTTTCTGTGTAACGTATTGCAGCTGTTTTTGCGATTTGTGCAGCATGTAAATTAATATCGTATACATAATCTTGCATACCATAATCGGCCATTGAGATACTTGTAGCATTGAAGGTATTGGTTTCAGCAATATCTGCGCCGGCCTCAAAATAATCATTATGTATTTGCTCAATTATTTTAGGTTGCGTTATTGATAACAGATCATTATTACCTTTTAATTCAGTGGACCAATTAGAAAATTGTTCGCCACGATAATCAGACTCCTTAAGCTTGTAACTTTGAATCATGGTGCCCATAGCACCATCGAGTATAAGGATGCGATCTTTTGCCAGTTTGTTTAAAACGGTATTACTATTTGATGATGCTGACATAATTAAATGCAGATTCTAAGTCTTTTCGGATGTCTTCAAGATTTTCTAAGCCAACCGAAATTCTCAGCAAATTATCATGAATACCTGCTTGATCACCTTTTTTTAACAAAGCTATACAAGTAGTTAATATCGCCGACATACCCGTTGCGGTAGCCACACACCATTGACCATTTTCAAGCGCTGCAATGCGTTGTTCAAAAATTTGCACAGTAGGATTAGCAAAGCGGGAATAAACAAAACCATCTTCTTTTCCTTGAAATCGCGCAGCAGCTTGGGCAGCATTTTTAAAACGAAAACTTGAACTTAAATAGATAGGTTCACTGTGCGCACCAATCTCATCAATAAATGAACCAGCACGAGCAGCATTGGTTTCCATTTGGTAATCTTCTTGCTTAAACTTGGTTATCATTCAGTAGGAATCTTTTTTTATATTATGAGAGGGTAGAGCTGACATAGCGTGCAAGCTTTACAGCTCCTAGAGTAGAAGGGTGTATATGTCCGTTTGCATAATGTTCTATTACGGGTTGTATGCTGTAGCCAATATTAAAGTTAGTTTCCTTGGCACGTTTATTCAGTTGTTCGACAAACTCCATGTTCATGGCAATCGATTGGCTAATTCGACAGTCAGAAGTTTTAAGATTGATGAATAGCTTTTCACAGGCAAGCTGTTTTTTTCGCAGTAACTTTGCATGAAAATCACGAGTTTTGAGACCAAACATAGAAAGGCCAACATTCCATTGCAATTTTTCTAAGTCGAGGTGATTTTTTTCAAAAGTATCTGCTAATTCATCCATGAATTTCAACATGGGTTGGACGTCATCTAAAAACTGACCCATAACATTAAGTTTATTTCCAGCGGAAATAAATTTTTCTCTTATCCTATTTACTTCACCTTCACGGGTATGGATTCCAATCACACCTAGACTAAAATCAAACTCCGAGTTAGTAGAGAGGTATTTGAGTACACCTTCTACACTGCTACGATATTGCGTACCTTTGGGGGCATAGCCGAAAGGTTTTCCTACTAAGATGACGCGTTTAATCCCGTTATCCCAAAGCCATTTGAACTCTTCATGTTGTTCTTCAGCTGATTGATAAACCACTACACGATGTGGCGCCACATCATTGCACTGTCCATTAAAGCGATTTTTTATGTGATGTGCATACTTAAATGTATCATGACGCATCAAAGGTAGTTTCTTCTGTAATGCTTTTCCACCATATTCAAATTCATCCAAGTCTGCATGGTGAAATCCCGCGATATCGAAATTAGCATCTATAAATAACTTTGCAATGTCTTCACCTTCAACCATAGAAACAGCCTTAAGAGTGTTACCATCACCATGTAAGGCTTGTTTAAATGGCGGAGGATTTTCGATCCATAAGTTGCAAGACATAATTAACTCCCTATATTTACCTCTTTACTAAGAACAATTTCAAAGTTGGCGGTTACTGTAGATCTAAGCACTGGCTGCATATTTTTGATTTATAAATTCTTTTGTAAATAACCCCGTCACAAGTTGTAAAAACTCAATATCACATTCGGCATTTGCTGCATCAATAATGTCTTTAAAATCAGAGTTTTCAGTTTTACTTTGTTCATAAAACTTATGCAAAGACTGTTTTGCATCCGCAAGTAACTGTTGAGTTTCTTCTTGATTTGAATTTTCTTCATCAGATTTGTTGTTCAAAGCTAAGTTATTGCTAAGCCCGGTTAACAGCAAATTATCAATCAGAGTTTTGTCTAAACCAGGATGTGACAATGCCTCTGCGCAAGCTAATGCAGCCGTAGCGGTGTCACGTGTGTAGGCGATGGATGTATACCCTTTGGGCGTAAACGTATCCTTTGCGCTACTTTTTGTGCGTTGCTTAAATGGAGTCCAATGTAAAAATTTGAGATTTAATGACATGGTTGCATCCTCAGTGCTTCTAATTAGAGATGCGTTGATTCGACCTAGAAGCAAAAAGGACGATTAACGCTTTAGCAGTATTTAGGTATCGCCCTGCAATTTTTTGATTAAATCGGCGACATAAAAAAACCCACTTTAGTACGTACTAAAGTGGGTTTTATAAATTATCCGCGCTTTAGCCGTACTTATTACGCGCCCGCAAGCTGTAGCTCAAATCGGCGCTGTATCATAATTTAATACATATATAAAGACTTGTCAAAAAAATTTCTGTTGGATTAAAATTAGTTTAGTTTTAAATTGGCTGAAATATTTATTACATTCGCCGGTGTTGTAGGCGTTTCAAAGGCCATAACATTTTGAGTGACCGTTATGATTCTTCGTGATTCTTTAGTAAAAAAGCCGAAGGTGAATGATATGAAAATAGATGAGACAAGCCTAAAAACTTTACTCAAAGCTCTAGCCTTTGCTGCGCACAAACATAAGGACCAACGCCGTAAAGATGCTGAAGCATCGCCTTACATCAATCATCCAATTTCATTAGCCAGTATTCTTTGTAATGAAGCTCACATCACGGATGTGGAGGTTATTTGTGGTGCACTATTACATGACACAGTAGAGGATACAGACACAAGACCAGAAGAATTAAGAGAAAGCCGAGGCCACTTCCCTTTTAGCAAACCCCGGCGTTTACAAGTCAGTGCACACGGTAGGCTTCGTGGCAGCCGCGGCAGGCAGAAGTCACTTCACCCAGCGCCGCAATAACTTTCTGATAGCTTTCCTTGCTGTCTTCGACCGAGGCGTTTTGGGACACGATTACAAAATCACTGGCCGTGCGGTACATCTGGTCTGCCATTTTTTGCATTGGTTCAGGCCAGTGTTTGGCAACTTCCTGATCACCTTGGCGTACTAATGAGCTCCAGCCCAACCGAGATTCAGCGATACCCTCTGCCTTATCAAATTCCCCGGCCTGAACGGCGTGAATGATATCGTCAAGAGCACGGATGTGATCGCGCATATTGACCAACATCTTTTTCTCAATATCGCTAGGCAGCTTGATCTTGGTTCTCGCATCATTAATTTCACTTTCATCAGCTGTGCAGGACAAAGCACCAGCGATGGTGAAACAACAGGCTACAGCAATCAGTTTTAGTGAACGCACATGTGTCTCCTTTCTTAATAGACCAAAGACGTAATTTCCTCATTTCTCATTTAGAGCTGCAATTTTAAAATACATACTCAGTGTTGAAAGAGTCTAGATAACATGTAGTTAGAATTTGCTGACCTAGATCAATAGTAATTGTAAAAAAAATTATTTTATAATTGCATAAAGTTAAGTTTGTTAAATCGCTGAACGTCCGCTACTGGCCGAAAGCGGACAATTTAATTCTAGAATTATTGCGTTAGGTCAATAGATAATTTGCCGAAAGCAATACTCTTTAAAAGACACCGGGAGGCTGTTTGAAGTCAGCTAGAATAATTCAAGTATGTAATAAGAATGAAAAAACTCCTAACACTCATTTTAATTTTATTTGTAACTTTTTTGGATAATTTAAGGACGGTTTGAATGACTGAGATTAGCAATAAGAAAAAAGGATGCTTATTTTGCGGAATTCAGCAAAAGGACATCATTGAAGAAAACGAATTAGCCATTGCCATAAAAGATAATTATCCCGTATCAAAATACCACGCTTTAATTATCCCAAAACGCCATGTTGAGGATTATTTTGATCTATCCAAAGATGAATTACGCGCCTGCGATATTTTACTGAAATATATAAGAGACGATATTTTAAAAGATGATCCAATGGTTGAAGGCTTTAATGTCGGCGTAAATTCGGGTGCAGTGGCAGGCCAAACGGTATTGCATTGCCATATTCATCTTATTCCAAGAAGACCCGGTGATGTTGATGATCCGAGAGGCGGTGTAAGAGGTGTTATACCGTCTAGAAAAAAATACTAACTTCATGAATGACCGCTAACGATCCAGAACGGTCATTCGAAATTATCCAAATATAAAAAATACTATCAGTAAATTTTGCGTCCATTAGAAATAAGATTATAGTTCATAGCAAGAAATGAATACGATACTTTACTTTTCCTATGGTTCTAATATGTCAGTAGCGAGGCTGAATAATAGAGTCTCGTCAGTACGAGTAGTAACCACAGCAAGACTTGGTAATCACCAATTAAGATTTCACAAAAGAGGCAGAGACGGTTCTGGAAAATGCGATGCTACATATGTCGATAACACTGAGGATACTGTATATGGTGTAGTGTTTGAGATGACCAACTCGCAGAAACGGTTGTTGGATGTATACGAAGGATTGGGTAACGGCTATGAACAAAAGGAAGTTTCAGTTATTGCGGGGAACCGAGAAACGCTAACGGTCCTACATTACTATGCAACTGAGGTTGATCACTCATTAAAACCATACGGATGGTATAAAAAACATGTCCTCCAAGGTGCTCACGAACACGGATTACCAATTGACTATATCGCTGGAATTGAATCAGTTAACACAATGCCAGATTTGAATTTTAAACGACACGAAAGAGAATTACGTATCTACTGTTAAATAGCTTTTAAGTCTGCTAATGGCCCAAAGCGGACATTATGACTAAGCTGTCATCTCATAAATATGATTACTAAGTTCGCCCGTTTCTTGAGGCTTACGAAGGACAATGCATTTGTTTTGGCGAGCAACATCTCTCGCTTCGTCTGTTGTATCGTCTATAAAGATGATGGCAGGAACTTCCTCTCCTAAGAGCTGGCGTATACACATTACAACCTCAACACCATTTTTATTTCGCATTCGGTAGTCTGCAATAATAATATTTGGCCATATTCCGTTACTGATTTTAGCAATGATCTCAGCACTGCCTTTTGCAGTATTGATTTGATATCCATTAGCTCCTAATAATTCCGAGAGAGAATCTAAAATCAATTCATCATCGTCAATAATTAGAATCGAAAAATCATTCTTATTAGAAGTCATAGGCATGAGGTCAACCTCGCTTTTTTTTAGTATTCCAAGAAACGTTTCGCTGTAAGAAGCACTAATAAAATGTTTAGTGCATTCTTAATTCAGAGTTAAGATCTATTTCAGTTTCAAAACCTCCGTCAAAATGTTGACTACCTTAAACTAAAAAAATTATGTTCAGTTGTGTTCAAACTTAATCTAAATGACGCTGTTGACTATATTATATTTTTATATAGGGCATTGCGCCAAGCTATATCGTTGAACCGATTTTAGTTTTGATGGTGTCTGCGATTGCGACGGCATCGTTTGCATTGTTGCCAAATACCATGAGTTCATAGCCGGTGCCTGACTCGATTTTACCTGGTGACAAGACAACTGCACCGATTGCTGATCTCGTTGGAGTGTACAAATTATCTTTGATAATACGTAGCAACCAAGACAAGTTTGCACGTGGGAGGTTGAGATGTCCTTCTTCAATGATGACAAACGGATGGTTTTTCCAATTACCCACCAGACGATTAGCCAATGTTATCGGAATGGAAACACCTCCCCAGCGCCCATTGCATTCAACCCAATGCAAAGTTGCTTGGGAAAGATCCTGTCCAATAAGAATCGCATCGAAGCTGCATCGACCAAAGTATCCAAGCGCCTGAAACAAGCTCCCCATCCGCACAGCGTCTTTGGCAAGTCTATATTGCCAAGTGTCATCTAAACTGCTCGGGATTGCTCCCACAAATTCAGAAGCAGTTCCTGAAACGCTCTGATCAAATATGCCTTCCACAATCGGAGGACCTTGTTCTTCTTGTGGGATCCATAAGTGTACTGAAGGGCTGTTTGCGACCGGACTTTCCCAGGCTGTGACCATAAGTGGATAAGCATTATTCCAACCGCGTTGTGTCAGGATTGCTAGTATGTGGTTGCGAAGCGCATGCAATGAGAGATTCCGTAATATGGACGAATCGAATACCAAGTTGCCGGCCGAACTTGCACTATCTCTAAGTTTAATAGCTACACATGTGCTGTTATTGGCAAGATTAGCGATACGGCTGCACAGTATTGCGAGATTGTGGACTTCAAACGTCGGGGGCACGGCTGTCTCACCAAGAACTTCGGTTGCACGTTTTGTGAACCACAACTTGTTGTTAACGCAACGGCATAAATAGGGCGGTGGTCCCGCAATCCGGATGGGAACCTGTGCATATTTGGCGACCTTATTTGCCAAAGCCCAAACGGCGGCCGTGCTCATATAGGGGATAATATTTAGACTTTCATTCTGAATTGCATATGTTGCGAGTGTCTCGATCAACTGTTGATCCTTCAAGCAACGTGTTGCCAATGAGTCGGTAGGTTTGGCGGGCGCAGGTAATAACAATTCGACTTTTCCAAGAAGCAACTGCTCTCGGCAATAAGTCTCGAATACTGAGTTTCGTGCAATACCTATCATTACAACATCTCCTTCACGTGCAAGAAGCAGTGCCCGGTAGGAATAAGCTTCATCTCCTACATGTTCAAACAATCGAATCCAACTATGGTCTTCCAGCACCACGGTTGGCCCTGGCCCAAGACCCGCTGAAACCGATTTTCCAAAAGGTTTAATCGAAGCCAGCCTCCGATCTCTGCGATATAACTGGTTGGCCAGATGCTTAAGCTTCTTACACTCTGTTGGTGTTAGTGATACTGGAATTTGTTCGACGATGGGAAAGTTCGGTATTAAGTAATTTTCCATTATTGTTTTAAAGTTCCTATTGGGCTGAGCATCACGTGGTACTTACGAGTCAGTCTTTTTAAACCAATAATAGAGTGTATCTGCTTTGACATTAGTCAATATAGTACTCAAATATCACTCTATATTTACTCTAAGTAATAGTTTTGTCTTCAGGTTATATATTAATTCTCACTAGTGAGTGAATTTTGAATAAAGAATTATCAGAAATTGTGGAGCAGTTATTTGGGAATAGAAGTGAGCCTATACAACATTCAATTTGGCATCCACGAGCAGATATCTACCAATATGCCAAAGGATGGTTAATAAAATTAGAGCTTGCGGGTGTTAAACAAGAAGATATTCAAGTTTGTGTATCAGATGCGAGTTTAAAAATTGAGGGTAAACGACGCGATTTAATTGTCAAAGAAATAACTAAAGCTTACAAAATGGAGATTTCATATAACCGTTTTGAGCGAGTGATCGAGCTCCCAGAAAATTTAGAGGATGCTCAAATTGAAATGGAATTTAATCATGGGATGTTATTGATTCATCTAAATTGCAAATGTGATAAATATGAATGACAAAAAGAAAGTAGATGAAAGTACGTTACCAGCAATTCCATTGAGAAATAGTTTGTTATACCCAAATTTGACGATGCCACTTTCTGTGGGTAGATCTAATTCAGTCGCTGCTGTAGAGGCAGCACTTGCTAGTGAGGATAAATTAATTTGTATATTTGCACAAAAAGATGCGGCTGTTGAATCACCCAAGGTAGAAGAATTGTATCCGATTGGTTGTGTCGGAGTTATAAAAAGGATGGAACGACACAAAGATATGATACATATGATGGTGCAAGGGGTTCAAAGAATAAAACGCATCGATATTCTTCAAAGATCACCTTATATTAGTTTGCGTGTTCGCCATCTTCCTGATCCTGATGATTCTGGGTCTGAGATTGAGGCTCTACAACGAACTATGCATGAACTTGCATATAAAATGTTAACTTTGAGTACATTTCAGAAAGGATTTGATTTAGATAATATAATTTCTGAATTGAAGTTGCCTATACATCAAGCTTATTCGCTTGCTTCTTTGCTGTCTGTGGATACTAGTAAGCTGCAGGCGTTGCTATCAGCACAAACTCAATATCAAGCCTTGGAGCTCGTCATTGAATATTTGAATCATGAAATTCAAATACTTGAATTAAAAAATAAAATTGCAACTGCCACTCAAACTAAGATGGATAAGCAGCAACGTGAGTTTGTGTTACGTCAACAATTACGTGCGATTCAGGAAGAGCTAGGCGAAAGTACTCCTGAGCAATCCGATGTTGTGGAATTAAGAAAAAAAGTCGAAGAAGCAGAGTTGCCAGATTTTGTAGTTAAAGAGGTTGATAAAGAGCTTACACGTCTAGAACGCATGTCGGCTGCGTCACCAGATTATCAACTTACACGGACACATCTGGAACTTGTAATTGAGCTTCCTTGGAATAAGTCTACACAAGACGTATATGACTTAGATCATGCTAGAAAAACACTAGATGATGATCACTTTGATTTAGAAGATGTCAAAGAACGTATAGTAGAACATTTGGCGGTGATGAAACTCAATCCGCAAGCTAAATCACCAATTATTTGCTTTGTGGGTCCTCCTGGCGTGGGTAAAACATCACTTGGGCAGTCTATTGCTAAAGCGCTTGGGAGAAAGTTTGAACGCATGAGTCTAGGAGGTCTGCATGATGAAGCTGAGCTAAGAGGACATCGGCGAACTTATATCGGTGCAATGCCAGGAAGAATAATAGAAGCTATTCATCGAGTCGGTGTAAATAATCCATTATTAATGCTCGATGAAGTTGACAAGCTGGGTCATGATTTTCGTGGAGACCCAGCAGCAGCACTTATGGAAATTTTAGACCCTGAGCAAAATAGTGAATTTCATGATAATTATTTAGATCTTCCATTCGACTTATCAGATGTTTTTTTTATTGTTACTGCAAATACGCTAGACACAATTCCGACTCCTTTATTAGATAGACTCGAA
>CAYXVH010000212.1:0-2814 GCA_964468615.1 uncultured Thiotrichales bacterium
ACTTGTCTTTGAAGGTTTTGGTCTGTAACTAGAAGGATTGAAAACGAGACAGCCATAATGAATAACGAGGCTTCATCGTATTTAGGGATTAGATACTTGTTAGCGAGTATTTTGAACTGACTTTTCATCTATGTCCATATAGCGCATAACGGTTGAGCTAAGGGGCGCCGCTTTGCGGCGTCCCTGACTTGAGCGATTGGTTAGGTTGCTTTTTGTGGCCCACCCAAGCCAACAGCACCAAGAAGGAAATAAAAAAGCCAAGAGCAGAAAGTAGTAAATTAACTGCGCTTCCAGACCAAAAGACAGGCTCTGTAATGTGCTGCAGTATGGCTTCAACACCCGAAATGGTGTGAGAATTTTCTTCTAGGTACTTCAGAGCTTCGGAGTGAGGCATAGTATTTACAGCTTCCCAGTCAATATTTTCGTTATACGAGTGTATCCGAGTAGCGCTAAATATTTGAATTGCGATAGATACTAACGCGACAACGATGCTTAAAATAGCTGCTTTTATAATATTTGATTTATTCAACATCTCTTTATGCAACCTAACGTCCAAGCCAAGGGGCCGAGCGATTAGCGAGGTCCCGCGCGAAGCGCAGACTTGGGCGCCTTGTTATGTTTATTAATCATTATTGTTTGTCTTACGGTATAAATAATAAATTCCTATAACTAATCCAATAGTGATTAATGTAAATAAAACGTTACCAATCTCTAATGTATTTTCCCAGTCTGAAAGCGGCAAATTATGACCCGCATTCCGGTTGGCGGCAATGTACAATGCCATGAGTATTGATGCTACCAAGATAATAAACGCCACAGCCTTAATGAAAAATTGGTATGTTTTATCCTTCATAAATCTTTATTTGAAACATAACGCCTGCTTAACCGGCAGGCCTGCGGGCGGCCTGATTTATAGGCCGAACGTCTGGACTGTCGGTGTTGAAGCGATTGTTAGAAATGTATAAATTCACTCGTCAAAAATAGATAGTATATCGCCCATAGATTTAGCTTCTTTTAGAAGCGGGAATTTGATTTCGTCAACGCCTAGTAAATTAAAGAGCTCTTCCATAGTTAATAGTTGTGTATAACTAGGCCAACCGCCAAACCCCGCAGATGAACTGCCAATAATGTAAAGAACACTAAAGCCATTTCTATCCTTCTCGGTTAGTGATTCTGGAAAGAATTCTTCATTTGTTAGCAATTTAATTAGATTTTCACTTGGTTCTTCACTTAATAGCTCGCAGATTTTGTTTTTGAAACAATTAATTGTCTCTGGGTCATCATGTTTATGGCATTCAGCATCTTTTTCTGGGTTTAAGGCAACATAATTAAATGCGTCAAATATTGCTTCTTGTTTATTTTCGGCATTGCATTTAAATCGAATGGTAAAAGTAGATTCACTCATTATTGATCCCTTACTATTTCTAACGGCTGAGCTAACCAGGAGGCGCGTTGTTTGCGCCGATCTGGTTTAGCGATTTGTTATATGCTTTTTTAACGCTGCTAGATTTGAGCAGCATAAGCCAGAAAATAAAAGCAACGGCAGAAACAAGTAAATGATCTAGATAGCTTATAAGTACCTCTAAAAAGTCAATTTCCTTCCATAACATATAAGTGGCGACTGTGAGTAGCAGCACTGGTACGATGGCCATTACTGCGTTTAATGACAATGCATGAGAATAAGCCCATGCTTTTCTTTTGAATAGCCCATAAATGGTCGAGACCAACCAGATACAAAATATAACACCAATAATGTCATAGTTATTTTTAACATCATTCATGTCCTGCCAGTTTGCTGATAAGTGTCTATTAACGGCAGCACCGACTAAGCCAAAAAGGATTAATGCATAAAATATCGTATTAGCGTAAATGACTTTCATGTTTTTGGCATATAACGTTTGAGTTGTGGGGATTTTGTGAAGCGGAGCGTAACAAAATTCCCACACGAACGATTTGTTAGAGTTTTTCTTGGCACTTAGTTTGTTCCTATGGTTCTGATTTTAGCTATACCGCGAACTATTTGATTAGAACCGATGATTAGCGCAATACCAAGAATGACTTTTAAGTTGGCGGTAATGACACTAGGCAATAGTGATGTTTTATATGCTTCAACACCGTTAACCTCAACAGTTGTGCTAAAAAATTGATAACACATTGCTATTGCAGATGGTGTGTATATCGCTAATAAATAAACGCCGATTAAAACCATAACGGTAGATTGCATTTGGTTAATATTTAATGCGGTGTTTTCTTCAGATGTTGGGTGTATGGAAATTACATAGCTGCTTAATTTTGGAGCGGCAAACCACAGCAATAACCCAACTATTGCTGGCGATAAGATTGCAGCAAAAACTGAGGCATATATAAATGTAGTGTACTCACCGTCAGGATCATATGTTGATACAAACAAATAGACATCTGGAATACTAGAAACACCTACTGCAATTAAATAAATTGCTACGATTCGAATTCCAATTTGTGCAAGTTGAATAGGATTCATTTTATTACTCTAACGTTTGAGTTAAGCCGACACGTATTTTGTGGTCGGGTTGGACGACTTGTTATATGCTGGTAATTGAAAATGCACGATATATAACCTTTATGAATGCTACCAACGCGAATACACCTATAACAACACCAGTTATACCAAACGTATAGTGATCTCTTTTAGTAACAACAGGTATAGAAAATGGTAATTGATGACCTTTAGGTGGTAATATTTTTTGCCTTAATACTTTTAATGAATAATAACCAATGTAAAAGAAGAATAATATCATTGGTAAGTGACTGAAAGATTGTAATCTTAAGGTCATA
>CAYXVH010000213.1:0-2805 GCA_964468615.1 uncultured Thiotrichales bacterium
AGTGGAAAGGTTATTGTATAGCTTTGTGAACTGAGCAGGTTCCATCTTGATAACAACATCTGCACCTTTGATAGATTCGTTTGAATAAGATACACCATTACGAATATCTAAAGCCATCTGCTCGCCATTTGTAAACTCAAAACCAATTTTAGCTGAAGTATTGCCAGCTTTTTCATGGTTAATACGAATACGATAGTTATCTACGTAATCCGTGACATCTGCTGCTACTGCAGCTGGTGAGGCTGGAGCTGATTTAGGTAACGCAATATCACCCTTTAGTACGCGAGCTTGAGTCAAATACCAAGAACGCAAATTATGGGACATTGTTGCCTGGGCCATTGCGTGCATCGCGTCAACTTTAAAATCAATGCTTGGTTGATGGGCATTATCATAATTAACCAGGTGTTTACCCATTTTTAGCGCACTTTGGAAATTGCCAGCTTCTAATTCACTTTTAGCAAATACGAGAGCTTTATCCTGACCACCTACTGCACGAATAATCATGTCAGCTTCGGCGTTAGGGGGCATTGGAATAGCATCAGCTACTTCGCCATTGAAAGAACCTAATACAGCGCAATAGATTTGAGGCACCATGGTAGGAATTTCACCATAGTTTTGACGCAAATAAGGGTTATCTATTAGAGCTTCAGGTAATGTCACGTTATGGGCTGCTGCTGCTCTATTTTCACCTTTTACCATATTTAAAAGTGTCTGGTTTAGTACCGCAGTCAAACCATCTTTGTAAGCATGAAGTAACTCTTGCGACTCTTTTTCGCCAACTACAGATTTGCCATGGGTATTAAGCAAAATCTTAGGATTAAGAGATTCAACCAAGTCTAAAGACGCCATCCAAATTTCCGGGTTACGGTATGCGCCACCACGAATTGAATAAATATTCGGGAAGAACCCCCATATTGCGTTATTCATAACAATATCTTGATCAGGGATATGTACGGTCACATTATTTGCTGAGTCTGTCGCTACACCATCGACATAGAAAATGAATTTACGGCCGTCAATTATAATTTCTTGACCGTTCTCATTGATAGGAGTGTCTACATCTACAGGGCCTTTTTTCTGCGTCAGGTCAATATGATGTGTTAATCCTTGTGCATGAGCACCTTCCATATCTACAAATGAATAAAACTGATTCATTGCACGTGGAAGAAGAGCGCTAGAAGCTTCTTTGTGAAGTGCTACGCCTACTGCTGACGCTTGAGTCGATTTATTATGATTGTAGTGACCAATAATCTTAATTTCGGTATTGCCACGTTTTGCTTCTTCGTCAACAAAGTACTTTGCGCCACCAATATAATGCTCATGAGAATAGATGATTGCTTTTATTGGTTTATTCGTCTGCTTGCGAATTGCTTCATAAAACAAACTGCCTTCGTGCAGATCATCACCAGTGTCATAAATAACAAGGCCGTTATCCGTTTCGACAACGTGTACGTTGATGATTCCGCCTGCATTGTATGTATGTACACCAGGGGCCACGTCATCATAAGTAAAAGAATTTGGTGTATAAGCGCCTAAAACAGTTTCTCCGTCTGAGATCTCACGATACATTTCATCAGAAATGAGAGCTCCATTTCTTGGGTCAATTTTTGTGGCTGGTTTGCCAGCATAATAAGGAGAGTTGTCATTTAAATATGACATTGTTTGTGAAGATGAAGTTTTATTGGGTGTACTTGCAGAAGCATAACTGGTTGGAATTAACCCAATCAGGATGACAGCTATAATCGTTTTTTTCATGAATTACCTACCTTATATAAACTACAACGAATTTAAAGAAATACAATCCTCGTGCCTAATTCAAATACCATTTCTAATCAACCGTGAATAAAATTAACAACATTGCTACCTATGTATTCAGGTTAACAACCGAAATACATCTGATTAATTGTTTCTTTATTTAATAGACATTGGGTATAGGGCCTAAAATACCTAAGCAGTGTGTTGCAGTCAAAACAGGATCATCAATTAATTCTAACTAAGCATGTTACGCCGATACAGGGTATTTGGATTTGAAAACCGGAAAATCGGGACAGATTTATTTAGCAGCAATACACCCTCGCAGTTTTGATAACATCCGGTGCATGCAACTCAGACGGGGAGGACGGCGATGGCTCCGCCGGATGACGCCATTTCGAACGAGAAAACCCCGGGCGTCGATTACCACTTTGCGCCAGGCGATCGCTACACAAAATCCGATGGTATTGTTTACCTGACCGGGATGCAGGCTCTGGTGCGGTTATTGATCGAGCAAATTGATCTTGATCGGCGCCAGGGATTACGCACCCGGGGCTATGCTAGTGGTTATCGGGGTAGCCCTAGCACCAAGGGTCAGAGTAATCACTCCGACCCTTCAAACTAGAAAACTATTCTACTGCCTGACACTTCCAAAGTCAGCAAAGGTTGAAATCCTTTCGGAATTCTATCGACCTACCCCGGCAATAAGCTTGGTAAGCTGACAGTGCACAATTGCTTCATAACGCCTCAAACACCGGCGCAGCTCTGCTGCGTCCGGTGCTTTGACTTGTTAGCTATCATCGACACTTACTCGACCAGCACAAAATTAGGCAAAATTGTTTCTGGCGACTGTTTAACAAAGGCTTTGCTCGGCGAATAGGCGCGGAAGTATACAAACCAATTTTCGCCAGAGTTGGTTTGTACCCAGTTTGCTTCAGCAACTCCTTCTGGCTTCTCAGGCGAGAAATGAAAGACGAAATCATCATTTGTATTTTTTTCTGTGCCCGGTATGTTTGATCCAACATCAGCACGCTTAATTTCGTTATTTATGAT
>CAYXVH010000214.1:0-6515 GCA_964468615.1 uncultured Thiotrichales bacterium
CAGATAAACTCACCCAACGCTGGATTGGACCTGCCATGCTACCTCAAGCGGGTGTAGCAGTAGGCATGGCACTAGTAGCATCAAGTCAATTCCCTCAATACCAACAATTATTATTATCTATAGTAATAAGTACGACTATCTTTTTTGAAATCCTAGGACCAGCAGTTACACACTATGCAATAAAACGAGTGCAAATATCTAACACAGCAACCTTAGATTAAAGCCAATTTTAATCGCTTAGCCTAACTTTTGCTTTGTATTGACGCAGGTCAACATGCTTACTGAAAACTTGTAACACTATTGGTGCGGAGATAACCCCATTGGAACAGGAGAAAATAATGCCAACCACAGTAAAATCAAGCAAGACTATTCAAAAGAGGAAACCAGTCTTATCTGTAAAATCGAAAAAAACCAGTACCCAAACACCAGATCAAGACTACCAAGAAATGATTGCCCAAGCGGCTTATTACAAAGCTGAACAACGTGGATTTATACCAGGCTTTGAGGAACAAGATTGGCTTGATGCAGAAAACGAAATACTTGCAATGTTAAAATTGCATTAATTGATAATTTTAGCAGATCTTTTATCCTTTTATGATATACGCAAAATACTAGGCAAGAGGACTCATACTACAAAATAATAGTAATATGTATGCACTGGTGAAGGAATTAGGACTTAAAAATTTAAAAATATACAGAGGACCCTAAATTATATAAAGTTTCTGGTCCTCTGCACTTATAAATCCTTTAATTAACTTGCATAAGCAAGGCTAATTGTTTTTGATTCTTCGAGCTCACCTAGTTTAGTTTGAATTTCTTCAATCTCCTCTTCTGCTTTCCTTAGCAAGGCTAACAGAACAACAACTTCTCTCCGAATATCGACTGCCTCATTGCGTAAGCTATTTTGCCTTTCAGTTAACTCGGTCTTTTGCATTTCAATAGTCATGGGCCCAACTCACTTCATTGATAAAACTTTAAACAATATATCAAATCATTGAAAAAACTGGTTGATATAAATCAAATATTAACTATGTTTAGTATTTTTTAATTCAATCGTATTAAGTGATCAGAATCAAATCAAACTTATTTATTTTGCATATATTTAATCAAAGATACTTATTACGCGAATTTATATTGAATATATTTACTTTATGAATTTATAAATAATGGATTCAGAATATTTCCATACAGATATATCTAAACATATTTGGGAAACGAAATATCGATTCCATGATGGTAATGTAATACATGACCACACAATAGAAGACACCTGGTGGCGTATCGCAAATTCATTGGCTGATGCAGAAAACAATGAGAGAAAGTACTGGGCACAAAAGTTCTTTGATGAATTAAAAGAGTTTAGATTTATTCCCGGTGGGCGCATTCAAGCTGGAGCTGGTACTGGACATCAAGTTACCTTATTTAACTGTTTTGTCATGGGCAGTATTCAGGATTCCATGGAAAGTATTTTCGATAGCCTCAAGGAAGGTGCACTTACCATGCAACAAGGCGGTGGAGTTGGTTATGATTTTTCTACCCTACGTCCACACGGCTCATTAGCCAAAGCTACTGGCACCATCGCTTCAGGACCCATTTCATTTATGCGCATATGGGACAGTATGTGCGCAACATTACTTTCTACTGGAGCACGACGCGGTGCAATGATGGCGACCTTGCGCTGTGATCATCCTGATATAGAAGAGTTTATTAGCGCAAAACAAGATAGTAATGAACTCAGAAATTTTAATCTCTCTGTCTTGGTAACAGACGAACTTATTAATGCCATACAGAATGATGAAGATTGGCAATTAGTCTTTCCAATATCCCATGACGATAATAAAGATCAACATCAAACAGTAATGCGCCAATGGTCTGGCGATGTTACACCCTCTCCTTGCAGAGTTGTTAAAACAATTAATGCAAAAGCTTTATGGGAAAAAATTATGCATGCGACATATGAGTATGCAGAGCCAGGCGTGTTGTTCATAGACAGGATAAACGATCAAAATAATCTCTGGTATAAAGAATACATCACTGCCACAAATCCATGTGGGGAAATTCCTTTGCCCGCATATGGAGCATGTGACCTTGGTGCTATCAATCTAACTCATTTTGTGCAACACCCTTTCACAAAATATTCATACATAGATCTCAATGCAATTAAAGAAACAACAATTATTGCAACCAGGATGTTAGATAACGTCATAGATATCTCTGAATTCCCCCTACCACAACAAAAACAACAAGCATTAAATTGTCGTCGTATTGGTTTGGGCTTTACTGGATTGGCTGATGCTTTAATTATGCTTGGCTTAGATTATGGTAAACAACCTTCTCACGACACCGCAGTGGATATTATGAAAACGATTTGTTATACCGCCTATTACACATCGATAAATTTGGCAGAAGAAAAAGGAATATTCCCTAGTTTTAAACCAGACGAATATCTTAGGGGCGGCTTCATAAGAACATTACCAAAAGATATAAAATCAAAGATAAAAAAATATGGTATTCGTAATAGCCACTTGACAACAATTGCTCCCACAGGCACTACTAGCATTCTGGCCAATAATATTTCTAGTGGAATCGAACCTGTTTTTGACTACTTTTACTCAAGACAAGTGCTCGAATTAGATGGAACTTATAAAAAATATTACTTAAAGGACTATGCATATGCATTATGGGAAACTATTAATAACAAAGATGCACCCTTACCTCATCAATTTGTTACCGCAAAAAGACTATCACCAAAAGGGCATCTAAAAATGCAAGCCGCCCTACAGCCCTATGTAGACAATGCTATATCGAAGACTATTAATATTCCTGAAGATTTTCCTTATGAGAAATTTCAATCGCTTTATATGTTGGCATATGAAAATAACTTGAAAGGCTGCACAACCTATCGACCTAATTCAATTACTGGTTCTGTCTTAGTCTAAATTTAATATAAAATAGTTAAAATACCGGCCTCACAGATCAGTCCGAGCTAGGTATTTAGGCAGACGCATGCGAATCTCATCTGCATTTAACTTGGCTATATTTTTATTCAGTTCGTAGGTAATGCGTTTCTGAAGACCGCTATTTAACTGTTTTTTTAGAGCACCGAGCAACTTCGGTGCAGCAATGATGATCAACTGTTTAAACTCATTATTGGTTTCTAATCTCATTAAACAGTCGTTAATTTCATTAATAAATTCTTTAGTTCCTTGGTCTTTAACATCTGTATGTTTCGAATAACTACTACGTCCAGATCCATGACTTGAAAAAGTAGAACCCTTCCGATCGCTTATTAGATCTTTTTCAGAAAGTCTATTTTCAGGATGTACCAGCACTTCCTTTTCTTCTAAAGGACCCTTTGAAGAAGTGGCTTTAAATATACGCGCACAAGTAGTATCAGCGGCAACGATCAGTATATTAGACATCAAATAATTACCTTTTGGTTAATATGAACTTCTTCATTAGCTCCTAGTTAAATTAATGCAAAGTTTTCGACTTATTAGCACCAAATCTACATCAATTTTTAGCACAGTATTTATTTAGTACGGTATACATAGTGTAAATTAATTAAATTGATGTAGGTCAAGCAAAGGGAGTATTAAATATCCGCAAAGAAACACTGCTGTAGAGATAAAGAAAGGATGAATCCTGCTGCTGCCCAGTCTTCGGATATTCAGAACACCACTTTTAATCAAACTATGAAGACACTTTATGCTCATCCTTATCGACCGTAACGATGTCCGCGTATTTGCCATATGAATATAGCTATTTCAACCACAATTTACTGAATTTCCAATTGATAAGATATACACTACTTATATTCAATAATTTAAAATAGGAAGACACAAGAATATACGAAATTTGTGCTTGTTATTTAACTTGAATTAAATTTTTACCAATTCGCGAGGTTTAAATATGAGTGATATAAAAATACAATTCAAAACTATCCGTAATATCTATTCTCTATATGTAATCTGGTTATGTTTGTTATTTATTTATCCTATTCAAGGTAGTGCTGAAGACATAACGCACCGAGGAGATGCGTACATCATTTATTTGCCACCAGAATTAAACTTCGATGAGGTAGTAAGACGTGTTCACAGTGAGGTACTGGGAGAGAACTGGCAAGTAGTAAGTGAAATGAATATTGGTGAGGCAGTAAAGGACTTTGACATACACATTGAAAATCGAGTCATATCCGTTTGTAAAACTCAATACTTAGCAAAAGCTATAGAGGAAGACCCTTTCATTTCACTAATTATTCCATGTCGATTCACTGTTTTTCGTGAATCAACTGAAAAAAGTAGAATAGTTGTAGGCTTTTACGATCCGGTTGCTGAGGCTGATGGTCTTAATCTCAAACAAGCACAAGCAGCAGAAATAGCTACCCAAGAATTAAAAGCAGTATTGTATCGAATTGCTGAAAGCTACCAAGAATAGATCTGTTCTGCTGTAGTAAAGTTTAAATCTGAATGACCACTTTGGGTCATTAGAGGTCATTAAACTATGTTCATATTGTGATTTCAACCAGGCCTCTACCTAAATTTATTTACTGAGTATCTGTTTGCAGCCAAAGTAGTCATTTAATAACTTAACTACCCGTCCTAAAAATATATAAACAGTTTAGTGCGCATAAATATTAATTCAGTCGTTCATGTATAATATTTATGAGTTGATCAATATCAAGTTATAGTTCGGATTAATTTGTGCGTAACACATGGTAGGAGTAAAATTTTAATTACAGTTTATTCATTCCGGGCCACCATTGCGGTGACGTTCCGCTCTGAACCTCCACTAGTAGTGAAGATTCAACTCTACGCCCAGAATACGCCCGAAGTGTGTGTCGAGAGAGATCGCAGGAGGTGAAACACGATGTGTAGTAAACCGTGTCACTAAACAAACTTGCCAAGGCATCCATTGAATTACGTGCATTGCGTAAAGAAGTTGGCGAGCATCTAAAATTCCATAATATTACATACGGAGAATTTGAAACCCTTTACTTGCTCAAAGATAAGGAATTAATTCAGCCTTCTCACATTGTTGTTGAACTAGCGCACGACGCGGGTGCGATATCTCGATTACTCAGCAAGCTTCATGATAATAATTACATATCCTACAACAACGATGAGGATGATCGAAGACGGGTATTTGTGCAAATAACCGACGACGGACAGAAGTTAATTAATTCTTTATTGGAAACGTTTGTATACGATCAATCTGATGTTAACTAATCAATATTCCTACACATCTATTGACCTAGATCATCACTTGGCCGTATTGAACACCGTAGGCTCATAGTCATGGAAACAATGATGAGTACAGTGTGTGTCGTCGATGAACATGATGATACACGGGAAGGAATATGCGAATTACTCGATGCCTATGGCTTTAGTGTACATGCTCATGCTTCCGCCAAAGAACTTCTTGAACAAGTATGCACACATTCACATATAGGGGTGATTGTACTCGATCTAGAAATGTCAGAAGACGTTTCGGAAGTTATCAGAGGTCTCAGAGGTCAAGGATGTAATGCTCCAGTCGTTTTAATGACGTACTACTCAAGTAGTGAACCGGCCCGATGGGCATCACGGCATGGCGCTGTCGTACTGCAGAAACCCCTGCGTGGTAATACCTTTATGCAAACCATTAGCTCCATTTTAGACTTATCAAAAACTGAAGTTTCATAAATTAAACTAGTGCAATAAGTACCTTGACCTCCAAGCTAAGGAAGGATCAAGGGCTTTCAAAATATTTATTCAAAGCTAAACATTTTCAATCAATCTTATCGAATATTCGTATTGGGTCGTTAGCAGACATTATTCTGTGGATTTTAACAACCTATCCACGGATAAATTTCAAATAATTAGTTAGTCATTAGATACTGTTCATTTACTCAGGAGTAAATTATGCAACGTTTGGGTCTAAATAGTTTGAAAGCTTATCATGATATTCTGATTTATGACCACACCACCAGTTTACTAAGTATTCTGTAAGTTTTTTAGGCTCTGCCATATTCTCAGCATCTTCTATATGTTGGTTAAGTTCATTTAGAAATTGCATTCTATAATCACGAGTTAATGCTAAGCTTATCGCAGGTGCATTTTTTTTGATGAGTATTGTCTCTTCAGTTTTAAAATGGAAATTTACATTGTTTATTACTATGTCGATTGTAGGTTTCAAATTTGAAATAGGCCAACCTTGCTTAATAAAATAATCTAATGAATTTATTGTTGAAATAATTCCCCTATGTTGCTCATCTAGGATTGGGTAATTTACTAGATCTTCATCACTCCAATTAATTAGCATCATAATTCACCGTCTACATTTTTGTTAGTGGTATTTAATTTTACATATTATCATTCAATAAAACCTTTAAAAGACAAAAAAGATGCACGCTGCGTTTTATTAATCTACGAATACGTGCTTCAAGCACTTTATTTTCATATATATTTGCGAATACTCTAAAATAACTTAAATGCTATTAACGCCCAACATTTTAGATATGTTTTCATTGTAGG
>CAYXVH010000215.1:0-10447 GCA_964468615.1 uncultured Thiotrichales bacterium
GAACGCTATATGCGCGAAGCCGTTAAGGTTTCTAATGATGCACCGGTATTGATAGACCATTTTCTAGATAACGCTGTAGAAGTTGATCTCGATGCGATCTGTGACGGCAAGGATGTTTTAATTGGCGGTGTTATGCAGCACATTGAACAAGCAGGTATACACTCAGGCGATAGCGCATGTTCATTACCTCCTTATAATTTAAGTGATGAAGTGCAAGATGTAATGCGCAAGCAAGCGACTCAACTTGCATTGGCTTTGCAAGTTAAAGGTTTGATGAATATTCAATTTGCGATTAAAGATGAGAAAGTTTATTTAATCGAAGTAAATCCACGTGCATCACGTACCGTACCTTTTGTTTCTAAAGCGATTGGTCAACCATTGGCAAAAATTGCTGCACGTTGCATGGTGGGTAAAACACTTAAAGAACAAAATGCAACTAAAGAAATTACACCTAAGTATTTTTCAGTTAAAGAAGCTGTATTCCCATTTATCAAATTTCTTGGGGTAGATCCAATACTGGGTCCAGAGATGAAATCTACCGGTGAAGTAATGGGAGTGGGTGAAACCTTTGGCGAAGCGTTTGGTAAATCGCAATTAGCCGCAGGAACCAATTTTCCTGAGTCGGGGTGTGTGTTATTAAGTGTGCGCAAGGAAGATAGGGAGCAAGCTACACTTCTTGCAGAGCAGCTAAAAAAGCTTGGCTTTAATATTGTGGCAACCAAAGGGACGGCAAGAGCTTTGGGTGAAAAAGGCATTGAATGCGACACGGTGAATAAGGTTAGGGAAGGGCGTCCTCATATTGTTGATATGATAATTGATGGTAAAATTGACTTAATTGTGAATACCACAGAAGGCAAACAAGCGATTGCGGATTCGTTTACAATTAGAAGGGAAGCGCTGCAACATAAGGTGTGTTATACCACAACGATCGCAGGGGCTTGGGCGCTTAAAGAAGCCATGCAAAGTAAAGATCATTATC
The DNA here is from genome assembly GCA_964468615.1 of uncultured Thiotrichales bacterium. Lineage (GTDB taxonomy): Bacteria > Pseudomonadota > Gammaproteobacteria > UBA4575 > UBA4575 > JABDMD01. The sequence goes on from CAYXVH010000215.1 coordinate 980, forward strand.
AAGTTTATCGATTACAAGATTTGCATGCGCTTACTAATGATTAAAGCTAAACATTAAAATTTATCTGACTAAATTATCTTGGTGTGATGTATGAATAGAGTTCCATTGACTGTAAATGGTGTAGAGAAATTACGCGCCGAGCTAGATGAACTTAAGAATGTTAAGCGACCTCAGATTATCGAGGCAATAGCAACAGCACGTGCTCACGGCGACCTAAAAGAAAATGCTGAGTATCATGCGGCAAGAGAACAACAATCTTTTGCAGAAGGTCGTATTAAAGAGATTGAAGGAAAATTATCTAATGCTGAAGTTATTGATGTAACTAAAGTAAATGCTAATGGTCGTGTTGTGTTTGGTGCAACGGTTATATTGGCAGATGAAGATAGCGGTGACGAAGTTACATATAAAATAGTTGGTGAAGATGAGGCCGATATTAAGCAAAGTATGATTTCTGTAACCTCTCCTATTGCTCGCGCGATGATTGCTAAAGAAGAAGGTGATTTGATCACTGTTGAAGCACCTGCAGGAAATAAGGATTATGAGATAGTCGAAGTCCGCTACGAATAAGTGCTCGAAGCTCTGATTTCTCATAAGACGAGGGAAAAAATAGTCTCAATTTCACTCGTGTATATATAAATACACATCGCTTATTTCGATATTTTTTCCCTCGTCTTATGAGAAATCAAAACTCCTTTAACGATTTTGTGGTTTTCAATGTGAATTTCTACTGTTCAAATAACACACATGCAAAGTAAAGCTTGGCTTAAAGAACACAATGATGATCCGTTTGTTAAACGTGCGATCAAAGAAGGTTGGCGTTCGCGTGCAGTTTATAAATTAGAAGAGTTAGATAAAAAATATAATCTCATTCGGCAAGAAATGAATATTGTTGATTTGGGTGCTGCCCCTGGAGGTTGGAGTCAGTATGTGGCTAAGAAAGTGGGTAAGACCGGTAAGTTGATCGCTATTGATGTGCTGGACATGGATTCAATAAATAATGTGCATTTCTTAAAAGGTGACTTCACCGTGCAAGATATATATGAATCTTTACGTGAATTAGTGGGTCAAAATCCCATAGACCTTGTTTTAAGTGATATGGCCCCCAATATTAGTGGTATCAATAGCGTTGATCAGCCAAAGGCCATGTATCTAGCAGAATTAGCCGCTGAGTTTAGTGTAGAGGTCTTAGCGCCTGACGGTGGTATGGTTGTGAAACTGTTTCAAGGCACTGGCTTTGATGATTATGTAAAAATGTTGCGCTCAAAATTCAGTAAGGTATTGATTCGTAAGCCAGAAGCGTCTAGACCGCGTAGCCGTGAGATGTATGCCCTAGCCACTCAAATTAAGTTATAGTAAGGTCAATATTCGTTTAAGTGTTTGAATTATAAGTGTTTGAATTATAAGTAAGAGGTTAACTTTTTGAACGACATGGTAAAAAATTTATTGCTTTGGGCTGTAATCGCAGTTGTGTTAATGACTGTTTTCAATAACTTTGCACCACGCCCAGAGACACCAGATGAACTTGATTATTCTGAGTTCATTAAGCAAGTTAAATCTGGCAATGTTCAATCGGTAATGATTAGTCCCGACAATCGTCAGATTACCGGTATGCTCGAAAATAACGAAAAGTTTGAAACGAATAGTCCGGGTGATGACAAACTATTAGATACATTACTTAAATATGATGTGGTAGTTGAAGCCGGTGAAGCTAAACCACGTTCCTTGCTTCTCGATATTTTAATCAGTTGGTTCCCAATGTTATTGCTCATTGGAGTGTGGATTTTCTTCATGCGTCAGATGCAAGGTGGTGGCTCGGGACGCGGCGCAATGTCTTTTGGCAAGAGCAAAGCACGCTTAATGGGCGAAGATCAAATTAAAGTTACCTTTAATGATGTCGCGGGTGTTGAGGAAGCTAAAGAAGAAGTTTCAGAATTAGTAGAATTTTTGAGTGATCCTGGCAAGTTCCAAAAACTTGGAGGAAAAATTCCTCGTGGTGTTTTAATGGCGGGTTCACCAGGAACCGGTAAAACATTATTAGCGAAAGCGATTGCTGGCGAAGCTAAAGTTCCTTTCTTTACTATCTCTGGTTCAGACTTTGTTGAAATGTTTGTCGGTGTCGGTGCATCGCGTGTACGAGACATGTTTAGCCAAGCTAAGAAACATTCACCTTGCATCATTTTTATCGATGAAATTGATGCAGTAGGTCGGCACCGTGGTGCGGGTCTTGGTGGTGGGCATGATGAGCGTGAACAAACACTTAACCAATTACTTGTCGAGATGGATGGATTCGAAGGTAACGAAGGTGTAATCGTTATCGCAGCAACCAACCGTCCTGACGTGTTAGATCCTGCGTTACTTCGCCCTGGTCGATTTGATCGTCAAGTTACCGTTCCGCTTCCAGATATTCGCGGTCGAGAACAAATTCTTAAAGTGCATATGCGCAAAGTTCCAATGGGTAAAGATGTTCGCCCAGATTATATTGCACGCGGTACACCGGGTTTTTCTGGTGCTGATTTAGCAAACTTGGTTAATGAAGCAGCTCTATTTGCTGCACGTGGCAATAAGCGCACGGTTGATATGGAAGAGTTTGAGCGTGCTAAAGATAAAATTCTTATGGGTGCCGAACGCAAGTCCATGGTTATGGATGAAGAAGAAAAGAAAAACACTGCCTATCATGAGTCAGGGCACGCTATTGTGGGTCGCTTAGTGCCTGATCATGATCCGGTATATAAAGTAACGATTATTCCACGCGGTCGTGCACTAGGTGTAACGATGTTTTTGCCAGAAGAAGACCGTTATAGCCACAGTAAACAGCGTTTAGAGAGTCAGATTTCAACTTTGTTTGGTGGTCGTATTGCAGAAGAGATTACTTTAGGGGCTGACCGCGTAACTACCGGTGCGTCTAATGATATTGAGCGTGCTACAGAACTTGCACGTGCGATGGTAACTAGATGGGGCTTGTCAGAAAAAATGGGTCCTCTTGCTTATGGTGAAGAAGACGGTGAGGTTTTCTTAGGCCACTCAGTAACACAACATAAGTCGGTTTCAGATGACACCGCAAACTCCATAGATCTTGAGATCCGGCGCATCATTGACACAAATTATGAGCGTGCAGAAAAAATTCTAAAAGAAAACATGGATAAGTTGCATTCAATGGCGCAAGCATTAATTAAATATGAAACCATTGATAAAGATCAGATTGATGAAATCATGGAAGGCAAAGTGCCTAGTCCTCCTAAAGATTGGATGGATGATGATAAGCCTGACTCAAGTAGCGCTGCGCCTACTTCTCAAGATGATGCATCTAAAGATTCAGGTCCAATAGGTGGGCCGGCAGGCGAACACTAGTAGTCTTTAATATTACAAGAAGCGACTTATTCTCGTTGCTTCTTGAATATCCTCAACTAATCTCTAAAAGAAATGCTATAACAATCACGTAAACGCGTGATTCTGTCGTTTTGCGGACAAATCAACGTACTTTTTTTGTGCAATAGGCTATAAAATCTACTATTCAATAATGAGTTGGCTTTAGTTTTTTATGGAACGAAAATATTTTGGTACCGATGGCATCCGTGGTCGCGTTGGCGATGGAGTGATGACACCTGAGTTTGTATTAAAATTGGGTTGGGCAGTGGGGCGTGTTTTATGTAGCGAAAATAATAATCTGGTATTAATTGGAAAAGATACGCGAATTTCAGGTTATATGTTCGAGTCAGTATTAGAAGCAGGGCTTTCAGCAGCAGGTGTAAACGCACGTCTACTTGGACCAATGCCTACTCCTGCGGTAGCGTATTTAACACGAACGTTGCGTGCGGCTGCAGGCATTGTTATTAGTGCGTCACATAACCCTTATTACGATAACGGTGTTAAGTTTTTTTCTTCAGAGGGTAAAAAACTTCCTGACTCAATTGAATTAGAAATTGAAAACCAACTTGAGCAACCTTTAGAAGTTGTTGCTTCAGATAAGTTGGGTAAAGTTGAGCGTATTACGGATGCTGCAGGTCGTTATATCGAATTTTGCAAAAGCACTATTCCAACGCGTATTAAACTAAACGGTTTAAAGATCGTTGTAGATTGCGCACACGGTGCTACTTATCATATTGCGCCAAATGTATTTTCAGAATTAGGTGCGGAAGTAATTAGTCTTTCATCTAAACCGAATGGTTTGAACATAAATGAAAAGTGTGGTGCAACGGATCCAAAAGAATTGCGCATGGCAGTTATTGAGCATCATGCAGATTTAGGGATTGCTATTGATGGTGATGGCGATCGTTTGATTATGGTAGATGATACCGGTGCTATTGTAGATGGTGATGAACTTTTATATGTCATTGCACATGCGCGTAAAAGTGAAGATTTATTGCAAGGCGGAGTGGTTGGAACATTGATGAGCAATTTAGGGCTTGAGCATGCATTACGTGCACAAGATATTGAATTTGGTCGCGCTGCGGTTGGTGATCGCTATGTTATGGAAATGCTTAAGGAGCGTTCATGGTTGATTGGCGGCGAATCATCCGGACATATTATATGTTTGGATAGAACCACTACGGGAGATGCGATTATTTCAGCCTTGCAAGTATTACAAGTATTGGTAAATCAGCAAGTCAGCTTACGTGATGCCAAGTCAGGGATGAGTAAATATCCACAGATACTTATTAATGTACCGATTAAAGCTAAGGTTGATCTAGACAATTCACCGCAAATTCAACAAGCCGTAAAGGATGCGGAATCCGACCTTGCTGATTCAGGAAGAGTGCTACTTAGACCTTCTGGGACTGAACCGCTTGTACGAGTGATGGTTGAAGGTGTAGATGCACCAAAAGTACAGCAATTGGCTCAGCAGATTGCGGACAGCGTTGCCGCGGCTTGCTAAGCTAGCCAACGTAGTAAATCCAACCTCTTCGGTAAATCTGGTTTTGAGCAAAATATTGTATTTGCCTAAAGCGCCTGGCATCGGTAAGCTGCGCGCCTTTATATTCTGACAATAGACCCTTATATATGCGTCAACCACTGGTAGTAGGAAACTGGAAGTTAAATGGCTCGCTGAATAGTATTTCGGAGTTGATTTCGGGTATTCAAGAGCAATTACCGTCAGTGAAGAATGCTGAGCTTGCTGTGTGCCCACCATATATCTATTTATCTCATGTGCAGAAATTATTAGAGGGTACCGATATATCGCTAGGTGCCCAAGATTGTTCGAATCAAGAAAGTGGCGCCTATACTGGAGAGGTCGCAGCGGCAATGGTGAAAGAATTTGCTTGTAAGTACATCGTCATTGGTCATTCAGAGCGTCGGCATATATATGGTGATACAAATGATATGGTAGCAACTAAGTTTGCGCATGTAATAAAAAATAGCTTAACCCCCATACTATGTGTAGGAGAAACACTACAAGACCGTGAAGAAGGGCATACGGAAGTTGTTATCTCTAAACAGATCAACGCAGTGCTTGATCTTTTTGGTATTGAAGCATTTAGGAATGCAGTTATTGCTTATGAACCGGTTTGGGCAATAGGCACAGGTCAAGTTGCAACGCCTGCGCAAGCACAAGAAGTTCATGAGGAGATCCGACTCACTTTGGGCGCGCAAAATAAAGATATTGCGGCGAATATTCGAATTCTTTATGGTGGCAGCATGAAGCCTGACAATGCGCGGGAATTATTACAACAACCTGATATTGATGGCGGCTTAATTGGTGGAGCAGCACTTAAGGCAGGGGATTTTATTGGCATTGCGCTGGCAGCAAACTAAGGCAGCAACACGGACCATAAATTAGTGCAGCAAAATGAGCTGCAAATCAAACTTACTTTTAATAACGATAAATTAATACATGAATACTTTATATAGCATCTTGGTAGCCATCGATGTGTTGCTTGCAATTGGCATTATAGGATTAATACTCATTCAACACGGCAAAGGTGCTGATGTTGGAGCTGCATTTGGAAGCGGTGCTTCGGGTACAGTATTTGGTTCACAAGGGTCTGCTTCGTTCTTAACGCGTGTAACCGCAGTACTGGCAACATTATTTTTTGTAAATAGCTTGGCGCTTGCCTATTTAGCAAGTAACCGTCCTACTGCAGAAAGTGTAATCGATAATGTTGAGCAAACAGAGGTCAATACAACCGTTACAGATATTCCAGAAGTAGAAGGTATGACGGATACAGGATCTTCTGATGTTCCAGATCAAGATATGGGTGCTGAAGATGATATGCCCGCGGAAACTCAAAACGATGCTGCCATGAAGGATTCGTTAAACGAAGTTCACGACAGCATGGATTCAGTCAAAGAAGAAGTTAAAAGCGCTCTGGATAAAGTGACGCCAGATGACGTTCCAGAGTAAGGCTAACAAAGTTATTTTTCTAAATTTAGAAAATTAGCCTTGGTGGTAAATACTTATGGAAATACGAAGGCCATAACAAGCGCATATACAACAATCACAGCGCCTACAATGAGTGCGATCATATCGAAAGATTTATATTCGTCTTTATCCATTTTTTGTTCTCCCTAAATTCAAATAATTTGTAATCATGGTTGTAAATTGTTGTTTGAGCCATGATCCCATGATCTATTATTGTTGTCTATATTGTAGTTAGTCGACCTAACTCCTTCTTGTTAAAGCCAATTTGGGTATTTATAGAGTTTGGATTATCCTGTCTTATATCGCTATCAGCGAAAAAACATCCTAGTAAGAATACCTTAGGATAAAATGGCCTTTGCATGCAGCCGATGTGGCGGAATTGGTAGACGCGCTAGCTTGAGGGGCTAGTGGGGGCAACCTCGTGCCGGTTCGAGTCCGGCCATCGGCACCACACATGCTCATGGGAAATTTTTGTGTAGCTATTACACGCAGATAGAGATGTAGCGAAGCGATGCATAATGTATGTGTATAGGTGCTTGTATATAAAATGAACAAGCTAAACCCTGTCGAGATTTACGTCGCACGATATAATTATGTATGCGCTTGAATACTCAGGTATTCTGACAAGATATACGGTGTAATATGCCGTAGTGAAATTTAGATCAATATCAGAAAATAAAAATAATAATAATAAATACATTGTGGTCTTCTATTTTAGACCGCGAGGAAATAGGTCACATGAAACGTGTAAGAATGTCATTCGTTAGCAGATATGACCTGGTCTGCTTGAGAAATTATTATGATTGAAAACTACCTTCCGGTTTTAATTTTTATTGCTATAGCCACCGTTTTTGGTGGGATCATAATGTTTTTGGGTTTAGCTCGTATTGGTTTAGGTCCGAAAGTAAAAGACGATGCAAAGGATTCACCTTATGAGTGTGGCTTTGAAGCGTTTGAAGATGCACGCATGCAGTTTGATGTGCGTTATTACCTAGTCGCTATCTTGTTTATCATTTTTGATTTGGAAATTGCTTTTCTATTCCCTTGGGCTGTATCAATACGTGAAGTTGGTTTGATAGGTTTTGTTTCTATGGCAATTTTCTTGATCATTCTTACTATCGGCTTTGTCTACGAATGGAAAAAGGGTGCGCTTGATTGGGATTAAAGCCAATTAAGAAATAAAAAGGTTTGCTATGGCTAAAATAAACTCTTCAATTAGTGCTCCTATGAGTACACCAATGAGTCCATTAGAGCAAAGTTTTCATGATCAGGGTTTTCATGACAAAGGTTTTGCAACGACTAAGCTTGACGATTTAATTAATTGGGCACGTACTGGTTCAATGTGGCCGATGACATTTGGTTTGGCTTGTTGTGCAGTTGAAATGATGCACGCTGGTGCAGCAAGATATGATCTTGACCGTTTTGGAGTAATGTTTCGACCTAGCCCTAGGCAATCCGATGTAATGATTGTGGCTGGAACATTAGTAAATAAGATGGCGCCAGCATTGCGCAAAGTCTATGACCAAATGGCCGATCCAAAATGGGTGATCTCGATGGGTTCATGTGCAAACGGCGGCGGTTACTATCACTATTCGTATTCTGTTGTGAGAGGCTGTGATCGAATCGTACCTGTCGATGTGTATGTACCGGGTTGCCCACCAACTGCTGAAGCACTGCTATACGGAATTTTGCAGCTACAAAATAAAATTCGTCGCACCAATACTATCGCACGTTAAATTTTTTCTTTATGCAAGATCAACTCAATAAACTTAGTTCTGAGCTGCAGCGTGTATTTGCATCTTCGCTACTGTCTGTAGTAATTAAATTTGATGAGTTAACCATTACTGTCCATCCTGATGAACTGTTGCATGTGCTTGCACAATTAAACAAAGCAACGGAATTCAAATTTGATCAACTGATAGATTTAGCAGGGGTTGATTATTTAGAGTTTGGAACAGATGAATGGAATACTGAAACAGCTTCATCATCTGGATTCAGTCGAGGTGTTGAAAAAGCTTCATTTGGTCGTTTTACTTTTGACGATGCTAAGCAAGATACAGGGATGGATGGGCCACGCTACGCAGTTGTATATCATTTGTTGTCTGTAGAGAAGAATCTAAGAATACGCGTGAAAGTGTATTGTGAAGATAATGATCTGCCGATTCTTTCCTCAGTCACAGGATTGTGGTCTTCTGCTAATTGGTATGAGCGTGAAGCGTTTGATCTTTTTGGAATTGTTTTTGAAAGTCATCCAGATTTGCGACGCATCCTTACGGATTACGGCTTTACCGGCCATCCATTTCGCAAAGATTTTCCGCTTGTGGGTCATGTTGAAGTACGTTACGACCCCGATCAAAAGCGCGTTATCTATCAACCGGTTTCCATTGAGCCAAGAATAAATGTGCCTAAAGTAATTCGTGACGATCATCGTTTTGAAGATGGCCAGTCAGAGGACCAGCTAGAGGAAAAATCTGAAAAGGAAACCACAGGTGGCTGAGTTACATAATTACACAATGAATTTTGGGCCACAACATCCTGCAGCGCATGGTGTGTTGCGTTTGGTGTTGGAGATGGATGGCGAAGTCGTGCAACGTGCTGACCCACACATTGGACTTCTGCATCGTGCGACTGAGAAGTTAGCTGAAAGCAAGCCTTATAACCAAAGCATCGGTTACATGGATAGACTCGACTATGTTTCCATGATGTGTAACGAGCATGCTTATGTAATGTCGATTGAAAAACTATCGGGTATAGAAGTGCCTATTCGTGCGCAATATATCCGTGTGATGTTTGATGAAATTACGCGAATTCTTAATCACTTACTCTGGTTAGGTGCGCATGCGCTAGATATAGGAGCAATGACGGTATTTTTGTATGCGTTCCGTGAGCGCGAAGATTTGATGGATTGCTATGAAGCTGTTTCAGGTGCGCGTTTACATGCAACTTACTATCGGCCGGGCGGTGTATATCGCGATCTTCCAGATGCAATGCCAAAATATACTGAATCACGTTGGCATGATGAAAAAGAAGTTAAAAAATTAAATGAAGCGCGAACCGGTTCATTCTTAGACTTTATTGAAGATTTTACTAAGCGTTTTCCAGCTTGTGTA
>CAYXVH010000216.1:0-8433 GCA_964468615.1 uncultured Thiotrichales bacterium
AGGAATGCTTCTTGGGGTATTTCAACTCTACCAATTTGTTTCATACGTTTTTTACCTGCTTTTTGTTTTTCTAGCAATTTCTTCTTTCTTGTGATGTCACCACCGTAACATTTTGCCGTAACGTTCTTGCGTAAGGCTTTAGTCGTCGTTCTGGCAATTACTTTTGAACCAATAGCCGCTTGAATTGCCACATCGTACATTTGTCTTGGAATAATTTCTTTCATTTTAACTGCAAGATCTCTTCCAAATGTAGCAGCTTGATCCTTGTGTACAATAAGTGACAGCGCGTCTACACGTTCACCATTAATTAGCGTATCTAGTTTCACTAATGGTGCAACTTGAAATTTAGAATGATGGTAGTCAAATGACGCATAACCACGACTTACAGACTTAAGTCGATCGAAAAAATCTAACACCACTTCACTTAACGGTAACTCAAAATTAATGGCAACTTGATTACCATGGTAATTGAGATTTTTTTGTACGCCACGCTTTTCGATACATAATGTAATCACATTACCTACATAGTCATGCGGCACTAATATCGATGCATGAATAATAGGCTCATGTATCTCTTTTATTTTCCCGGTCTCTGGCAAATCAGATGGATTATGGATTTTTTTCACCACCCCATCAGTTGTGTGTACTTCGTAAATTACAGTTGGTGCAGTAGTTATTAAGTCTAGCGAATATTCCCGTTCAAGGCGTTCTTGAACGATCTCCATATGTAACATTCCAAGAAAACCACAGCGAAATCCAAAACCTAATGCTTCCGAAGACTCTGGCTCAAAACTAAAAGCCGAATCATTTAAACTAAGTTTATCTAAAGCATCACGAAAGGATTCGTAATCTTCAGAGTTAACAGGAAACACTCCTGCAAATACATTTGGTTGTACTTCTTTAAAACCGCCTAGTGCTTGTTCAGCAGGATTAGAGGTATCGGTAAAGGTATCACCCACTTTAGCTGCGGTGATATCTTTAATTCCGCAAATAATGTAGCCCACCTGCCCTGTCTTTAAATTTTCACTCTCTTTACGTTTAGGCGTGAATACACCTACCTTCTCAACTTGATGACTTCGCCCCGTGGACATCGCGGTTATCTTTTGCTTAGGTTTAATTTCTCCTTGCATAACTCGTACTAAAGAAATAACGCCTACATAACTATCAAACCATGAATCTACTATTAATGCTTTTAGCGGGGCATCAACTTCACCAACTGGCGCAGGAAAACGTTGCACAACTGCTTCAAGAGCCTCTTCAACACCAATTCCGGTTTTTGCACTAACCAACAAAGGGTCGGTTGCATCTATGCCAATAACATCTTCAATTTCTTCAGAAACGCGATCAGGATCAGCAGAATCTAAATCCATTTTGTTTAAAATTGGGAGTATTTCTAAACCTAGGTCGATAGCGGTATAGCAGTTGGCTACACTTTGCGCTTCCACACCTTGAGAAGCATCAACGACCAACAATGCACCTTCGCAAGCAGCAAGGGAACGAGAAACTTCATATGAGAAGTCCACATGACCTGGAGTATCAATTATATTTAATTGATAGGTATGGCCATCTTTTGCTTTGTAGTCGAGCGAAACGCTCTGAGCTTTAATGGTGATACCACGCTCACGTTCTAAATCCATTGAATCTAGCACTTGTTCACTCATCTCACGCTCAGACAAGCCACCGCAGTGTTGAATAAAACGATCTGCTAGTGTAGATTTTCCGTGATCAATATGTGCAATGATAGAAAAGTTGCGAATACGCTCCATAGATAAGTGTAGGAGTTTTCCTTAAGACCTGTGTGAATTTCATACGATTAAATAACAGATCTAATTATCGCTCATTTTTACCAACCTTTCCTATTATTCTCTATTATTAATTGGAACTTATCTCCTTAGGGTCAACTACTCTTCTTTCTCAGGAATTCTCATTGCTAAAAACTCAGGTCCATGAGAGCGCTGAACCAATATAGATATGAATTTACCTTCAGGAAGATCATTCATCAATTCAGTAAACACTGCAACTGACTCTACAGGCTCACCATTAATCATTTGAATAACATCACCTTTGCGTATTCCTGCTGCTTTTGCAACGCCACTTTGAGCATCTAATACGAGTAAACCACTATTCTCCAGCTCAAGGCTCTCCAGCTCTTCATCTGTTAAAGGACGTAATACTAAACCAAAAACAGTACCTTCGGTTTCATCTTCAGGTTCATCTTTACTGGCTAGAGATTGATCTTTTTCTGGCAACTGACCAATTTTTAATTTTATGTTTTTTGTTTTGCCATCGCGCATTAATTTTAACTTGACCGACTCACCGACACGTGTACGTCCCACGAGAGGTGGCAATGATGCTGAGTTTTTAACCTCCTCACCATCATAACTAAGGATAATATCGCCAACTTGTATATCAGTATCTTGTGCAGGGCTTTCCGGCAATATTTTTGCTACTAATGCTCCAGTTGGTTTTTCCATTCCAAAGGATTCAGCAAGCTCACGCGTGACTTCTTGAATATAGACTCCTAACCAACCTCGCGATACATAACCGTTGGTTTTTAATTGCTCAACTACATCCATGGCATCTTCAATTGGAATTGCAAACGACAAACCCATGAAGCCGCCTGAACGAGTATAAATTTGTGAATTAATGCCTACAACATTTCCGTCAAGATCAAATAGTGGACCGCCAGAGTTGCCTGGATTTATCGCCACATCCGTTTGAATAAAAGGCACATAGTTTTCACGTGGAAGGCTTCTACCTTTCGCACTGACAATTCCTGCAGTAACCGATGCATCGAAACCAAACGGCGAACCAATTGCCAATACCCACTGCCCAACTTTTACTGCATCTGAATCACCAAGTTGTACACTTGGGAAATCGGTTCCCTCTAGTTTTAACAAGGCGATATCACTACGCGGATCACTGCCTACCATTTCAGCAACTAACTGTCTTCGGTCACTTAATTTAACAATAATTTCATCTGCGCCTTTAACGACATGATGATTAGTAATCACGTAACCATCATTAGAAATAATAAATCCGGAGCCCAATGAGCGCGAATTAAAAAACTCCTCACCACCATTACCACCATGCTCACCAAAAAACTTTTCAAAAAAGTCTCCGAATGGACTGCCTTCAGGAAGTTCAGGGATTTCCACACCAGGCGGCAAGCCTCTTTTAACCTCGGTTTGCTTGCTAGTACTTATGTTCACCACTGCATCAGCATGCTGCTCTACCAAATCGGTGAAATCAGGCAAGTTATTGCGAGCTACTGCGCTGCTTGAGACGGTAAAAATTAAAATAAAGATACTTATTAATAAACCAATAAAAACATTCCTATTCTTCATTCGCTACACTCCGTTCTGACTTTGTGATTCATTTTTATTTTTTATTGCTTAAATACTTGAGAAGATACTCATGCATAAGCACTAAAGATATCTAGACATTTTGAAAACTGAAAAAGTTTAATCTAAATATTATTTTTTATTTAATAACCTAATTAAGAGGCGTGTAAGTAACAGATGAGCCAATCATCTTTACTGTGCCCTGTGGAACTTCGCCTACTACGGTAATTTGATGTTGATTAAGATCTCTAGCGTAAGCATTGATCACGCCTTGCTTATGCGCACCTTTGTACATATGTTCTGGATCATCTACCTTGCTGATGAACACAGAAATAGAGGCTAATCCATCAGTTAGCACCATATGCTGTACAGGATTATTGCTCGCACTCATCAATCTTCTTGTTACGCTTCGTAGTGAAAACCCTGGAGGAAATTCTTCAATTTTCCACGCCCGATCAGGTTGCAATTCACCATTTAGCTCTACACTTGCAGTTTTCCATGTGTAATCATTCAAATGCACACTTGGCTGAAATAATTTTTCGGACACCGTTTCGCGCATGCGGAAACTAGTAAACATCATTTTTTCGATTGCTTTACCACTAGAATCAAAAGTCTTTGATTCCAAAACCATACCTTGTTGAGTCTCTACACAAAGTTCATGACCATACCTAAGATCATCTAGCGGCTCAAAACGAATAATAGCGCAATCATGTCCCGCAATTCTCGCCTGACCAACTTCGGTTAATTTATAGTGAAAGGCTAATTCGCTGATATCGGTGGGCAAGGATGAAGGCAAACCATGTGCCTCACCAGCTGTTTCAATTACCACTAATTTATCACGCGGCCAAATACAGGTTAGTACATCCTGGTCGCGAATCACTTCACGCGCATCACCAGTAAGTGAGACGAGTTTCTCGCGTACACCATTATCTGAATAACCATGCACAATGCTCATGGTCTCAACATTGCCGCTGTGCATAAAAACAAAGATGCCTTCGTAATTGCCTCTCTCCAGCGTTTGATTCATTTTGCTGAGCAGCTGTTGCATATCACCCACATCAGCTGATGCACTAACGGATACAGCAAATAGGCTGCACGTAATAAATTGAATTATGAGCAGTCGTTGTAACATTATTTGCAAATTAATTGTTTGTATCTAATTCGTCTTTACCGTATCCAACAATTCGTACATGCGGGACAGAAACACGTGGAGATGCATACTCAGCATGATTCATAATGTAACTATTGAAACTTGCTGCAGCTTCGGGATTAGAAATAAAGTTCTGTAAATCTTCACTGCTAACACGTTGGATATCACTCTCTTCTACTACACGATCTGCAACCACTGCAGCAGGAGTAATTTCATTTTTTGTTTGCACATAGTTTTGAAACGATACAAACGAAATTACCGCAACTGAGGCAGCTATTGCTAAACCAATCGCAGTTTTATATCGACCTGAATCTTTTTCAAGAACATCCTGGCTTGGCTTAACAACTTCATTAAACTCTGGCTCGGCCATATCTTCGTCAGCCAACTTGCTCATAACATTCTGAACAAAGTTTTGGTCAATTTGTTTAGGCAATTCATTACGCATAGCATGCCCAATCAAATTATAACGATGCAGCTTCATACGAAGCTCATCGTCTGACTGCATTTCTTTTAAGATGCGTTGTGTCTCAAATTCAGACACATCTTCATCTAAAATTCTTGACAGTAACTCTTGATCTGTTTCCTTCATAATATTGTCATTCCATGTTTAGTCTAAGCTGTTTACTCAGTCTAATTAGCTCAATAGTGGCTTAAGATGTTTATCTATTGCTTCACGTGCGCGAAATATCCTTGATCTAACGGTTCCTATTGGACATTCCATCACTAACGCAATTTCATCATAAGTCATTCCTTCTAACTCACGTAGTGTGATTGCAGTCTTCAAGTCCTCAGGCAATTCCTTTATCGCTCGATAGACTGTCTCTTCTATTTCGCTGGTCAGCATATTGCCCTCCGGCGTATCGTACTCTTTCAACGCAGTTGCTGACTCAAAATGCTCAGCATCTTCTATGTCTACCGCATAAGCAGGTGTCTTACGGCTTTGCGACACCAGATAATTCTTAGCAGAATTTATCGCAATCCTATATAGCCAGGTATAAAAAGCACTATCGCCGCGAAAGTTTTTTAGACCACGATAAGCTTTTATAAAAGCTTCCTGCGCTACATCTTGAGCATCGTCATTATCCTTAACGAAGCGGGTCGCCAAGTTAACCACCTTCAGATGGTACTTGGTCACCAGCGCATCGAACGCTACCTTATCCCCTTTCTGAGCCCTCTTTACGAGCTCCTTATCGTTATTATTCTCGCCCATTAGGGCCAAACTCCCGTATGTGCAACCTTTTATATTGGGTTGCAACTGTATGACAATGTTATTGATGAAGAGTTCTACATCCCCTACTCAGGAAGGGATTCTACCGCTAAGTGGTGTAGTTTTGTTAACCAGATCACCCTTCTATGCCACAATGAGCTCTACTAGGACAAAAAGTAGCCCAGAAATAAGAAGAAAGCGCGGATTTAATCGTTATATATGCATGATTTTGACATCTTAATTATCGGTAGTGGTGCAGCTGGGCTGAGCCTGGCTTTACGCCTGCAAAACGACTTCCGTATAGCGGTGATCTCAAAAGGTCCACTGAATGATGGCAGCACTGCATGGGCACAAGGTGGTATCTCTGCAGTGATGGATAATGAGGATTCAATTGAGCAGCATGTGGAAGATACCATGGATGCTGGAGCTGGGCTTTGCGATGAAGATGCAGTACTGCATACCGTCTCTCACGGCAAGGAAATGATCACCTGGCTACAAGAACTAGGGGTCGAATTTACCTATGAAACTGGACTGGATGGAAAAAAATATTTACACCTCACTCGCGAAGGAGGTCACACCCATCGACGAGTCGTGCACTCAGCAGATGCCACAGGCTGGGCAATTGAAAACGCACTCATTAAAAACACCCACGAAAAAAATAACATTGAATTGTTTGATCATCATATTGCGATTGATTTAATTACCACACACAAAAATTTACAGAGAAGAGCTAGCGACAAAGCCAATCAATGTGTAGGTGCCTATGTGCTCAATACGCATGACAATCAAGTTAAAACCTTTAAAGCAAAGCATGTCATTTTAGCTACTGGCGGTGCCAGCAAAGTGTACTTATATACCAGTAATCCTGATGGTGCTTCGGGCGACGGTATCGCGATGGCGTGGCGTGCAGGTTGCCGTATTGCCAATATGGAATTCATGCAGTTTCACCCAACCTGTTTATACCACCCTACCGCAAAATCTTATTTGATTACGGAAGCAGTACGCGGCGAAGGTGGTAAATTGTTACTGCCTAATGGTACGGAATTTGCGCATGAATTTGATTCCCGTGGTGTACTGGCACCTCGCGATATTGTGGCACGTGCAATCGACTACAAAATGAAACAAATGGGTGTAGATTGCGTGTATCTAGACATCAGTCATAAACCGAAAAAGTTTATTCAAGAACACTTCCCCAATGTGTATGCCCGTTGTTTGAAACTAGGCTACGACATGTCGAAAGAACCTGTGCCAGTTGTTCCCGCTGCACATTACACCTGTGGTGGCGTGATGACAGACCTAAAAGGTCAAACTGATGTGGAAAACTTATATGCAATTGGCGAAACCACACACACTGGATTACATGGCGCAAACCGTATGGCGAGTAATTCACTTCTCGAGTGCTTAGTATTTGCATCGTCAACAAGTGAATTGATTAATACAAAAGGCATTGATAATGTGCCCTCAGTTGAAATTCCACCATGGGATGCTAGCCGAGTAACCGAGCCTGACGAAGAAATTGTTGTTGCCCACAACTGGGATGAATTAAGAAGGTTTATGTGGGATTATGTTGGCATTGTACGCACCAACAAACGTCTGCAACGCGCAAAACATCGCGCAGATTTACTCAGCTCAGAAATTGATGAGTACTATAGTAATTTCCGAGTCAGCAGTGATTTAATTGAATTAAGAAACTTAACCCTAGTTGCAGATTTAATTATCCGCAGCGCACTAAGTAGAAGAGAAAGCCGCGGTCTACATTACACATTAGATTACCCTGATGCAGACCCAAGATTAGAAAATATAGACACTATTCTCGATCCAAAAACCGAGACAACAATTGCTAAACCTATTTACGCAAGCTAATCGTACAAATCAGTTATCAAATTTGAGGGAATAAATTTTGTCGGTAATATTTAAGCTCATCGATGGAATCGCGAATATCATCAAGGGCTAGGTGCTTGGACTCTTTACTATACCCTCTTGCAATTTTAGGATACCAGCGATTTGCAAGTTCCTTCAGGCTGCTGACATCTAGATTTCGATAATGAAAAAATTCTTCAAGGTCTGGCATTAAACGTGCTAAAAAACGACGATCCTGGCAGATACTATTCCCACACATAGGCGAGGTATTACTTGGAATGTATTGCTGCAAAAAATCAATAGTAGCTTTCTCAGCCTGCTCCTCATTGAATTCACTCTTTCTTACACGTTCAATTAGACCAGACTGGCCATGTTGATTAGTATTCCATTCATCCATACCAGCCATCAAAGAAGCCGGTTGATGCACCGCAATTACCGGCCCAACCGCCAATTCCTCTAAATGTTTATTAGTCACAATGGTAGCTATTTCAATGATACGATCCGACATTGGATCCAGACCTGTCATTTCTAAATCGATCCAAATTAAATTTTCAGCGTTCACAGACATTAGTATTTCCTTACCAGTTTTGTATATCATACCTACATGATGAAAATAATATTATATCCATCTCGCGACCAAATACATTTCTTGGCTAGCAAGATCTTAGTCATCTCGCTATTTTTAGCAAACGCTATATTTTTAGTTTCTGTGCATGCTCAAGATGGCTCAACACTACATTCAGAAAACTGCATCGCCTGCCATGCGGCAATGACTGGAGGCGATGGATCAGTTTTATATACGCGTGACGATCGAGCCGTGAAATCTTCAGATGCTCTAAGCAAGCAAGTTGATCGGTGCCAATCGAGTCTTG
>CAYXVH010000217.1:0-4615 GCA_964468615.1 uncultured Thiotrichales bacterium
CGCATTATGGTTATATTGATTGCCGTTACTCCATATAAGGCTATATTTTCTTGATTCGTAAAGCTTAGTAACTTCATTAATTAAGGGTAATGAAGAATTGTTTAAAACCTGTTTTAGTCCATAATTTTGTGGACTATCTGAAGCACTAGCAGTTTCGGGCTGCGAGGCATGGTTAGCAAAAATAACGGTTGAGCAAAACACAAAAGCTAAAGACACAGAAATACAACATTGGCATAATATGCTAATGCGTTCCTGCAATGTAGCAACTGCCTTAGTTGTAAGCATGTAACCTCTCTCCAAAAGGTGTGATTCATCTTCCATGTGAATGCACATGTTTACTGTATGGCAGGATTTAATGCGCTTCTTTGTTCTAGGTCACGACTATGATAAAAAAATCATTAATATTTGTTTGCCAATTTTTAAGTATTTAAAAAGCCACAAATTATCAACAGGTTATATAGTATTTAGTTTGTTTAAAATAATTCGAAATTTGGATAGAAAAACAGCTAAATAACGTGAATATTGTGAGTATGTAAGGTAAATACATGCCTGCTATAACCATTTCATTTCTGGTGCTATATTTGCGCACACCCCAAGGACGAATGAATAGTTACTGATGAATATACAAATCTACAATACGCTGTCACGAAAAAAAGAAGAGTTTGTGCCTGGTGACCCTAAGCGAGTAACCATGTATGTGTGTGGTCCTACGGTATACAGTCATCCTCATATTGGTAATGCAAGACCTGCAGTTGTTTTCGATACCTTTTTTAGGCTCCTTCAGCATGAATTTCCTAATGTCGTATACACGAGAAATATTACCGACGTGGACGACAAAATTAATGCATCGGCATTAAAGGAAAATACTTCCATCGATACCATCAGTAATCGCTTTACTGAGATTTATCATCAAGACATGGGTGAGTTGGGTGTTTTGCCGCCAACAGTTGAACCGCGTGTAACAGAACACATGCCGCAAATTATCGACATGATTCAAAGACTGATAAAAAGTGGCCATGCCTATGAGGCAGAAGGTCATGTGCTTTTTGATGTTCCGTCATATAAGGAATACGGGAAGTTATCCGGTAGGAATCAAAAAGAAATGTTAGCGGGTGCGCGTGTTGAAGTAGCACCATTTAAAAAAGATTCGTCTGATTTTGTGTTGTGGAAACCTTCTACTAAAGATCAGCCTGCTTGGGATAGCCCCTGGGGTGGCGGTCGACCAGGTTGGCATATCGAATGCTCTGCCATGATCGAGAAACATTTAGGTAAAACCATAGATATACACGGTGGAGGGCAAGACTTGGTATTTCCTCATCATGAAAATGAAAGAGCGCAAACCACTTGTGTACATGGAGGAAAATTATTTAGCCGTTACTGGATGCACAATGGTTTTGTGAATGTAGACCAAGAAAAAATGTCCAAATCAATTGGTAATGTTTTATTAGTTAAAGAATTATTAGAGCATGCGCCTGGAGAAGCTATACGCGTGACATTATTAAGCACACATTATAGAAGTCCTTTGGACTGGACTGATGACGCGCTTAAACAGTCATCAAGAAATCTGGATAAGCTTTATGGAACATTGCAAGATTTACAAGATATTGAAGTTGAAGTTATTGCTGAAGATGTACCGGTTGCATTTTTACAAGCACTTAAAGATGATTTAAATACACCTGCTGCATTTGCTGAGTTACATAAGTTAGCTAAACAAGCGAATAGTAAGAAAGATCCAGTTTCGAGGAAGAGTATTAAAAAACAATTAATGGCAGCTGGAAATATGCTTGGAATATTGCAACAAGATCCAAGTGAATGGTTTCGTGGCATGGGTGATCTAGATGAAGATGAAATCCAAAAGCTGTTGGATTTAAGAGCTCAGGCTAAAAATGACAAAAATTTTGAATTAGCTGATGAAATCCGCGATAAACTTACAGTAATGAAAATCCAAATTCAGGACCATCCTGATGGAACTTCTAGTTGGAGAAAACTCTAAATTATATTATTGATGGATTAAGTTGAAAGAACATATGACTGATACAAGCGTAAATGAAGTTGGAGCTAATAAAGGCTTTAGTGGCAAACAGGTTTTTTTGATTGTATTGGTAACGTTATTAGTTGCAGTTGTATTGACGTATTTTGTATTGCAGCGCTACGTATTTGCTAAAGAATTTAAACCCGTCCATTTATCTCAAAATGAAACCATAGTGTTAAATGAAAAATTACAAGCCTTAGGCTTCCAGCCTGATACAACAGTAGCCAGCAATGAGTCTAAAAAGAAAAAATCGTTATGGGGAGCTGGAGCACAAAATAAGAATAAGGAAACACAAGGCCAGAATCACGAAGGATCGGGTCTCGATAATGATCTAATGCCTGAGCCTTATAAAGAAGATGCCAGCAAGCGCGAAATAAACTTTAGCGAAAAAGAGCTTAATGCCATGCTGGCGAATAACACTGATATGGCCAAGCGTGTGGCGATCGACTTAGCTAATGACCTTGCTAGTGCAAAAATGATTATTCCCATGGATCCAGACTTTCCGTTCATTGGAGGCAAAACATTACGAGTGAATACAGGTTTGGGTTTGTCATTTGCGAATGATAGGCCGGTAGTGATTCTTAAAGGCGTTAGTATTATGGGTGTGCCTATACCCAATGCATGGTTAGGTAATTTAAAAAATGTAGATCTTGTTCAAGAGTTTGGTTTAGAGGGTGGTTTTTGGAAAACCTTTGCCGCAGGTGTTGAATATATAAATGTTCAAGATGGCATGTTACAAATAAAACTAAAAGAATAGAGTTTTCATTGAATCAAAAGGACCATTTTTAAATGCGGGGAATGGTGCCGCCAGACCCTGAAGGCGGTGTCTCAGAAATACAGTACGCTGTGGTGTATGCGCCAAAGTTAAATAAGTCTGGCCGCAACCGAAAACGATTTTCAGCAAACTGTGTAGAAATTAAAGCGAGTGTTGAAGAAGCACATGCTGATTCGGATGAGAAAGATAAACGTTACGCTGCAAAAGTGCTAGGTCCTTCAAAGTCTTCTGAAGGGCAATATATCTTTTATTTAGTTGAATGGCTGATGCCCAATATAAACTAATAAATTCAGTTTTTTCTGCAAATTAACTAACTTTATTTAGGTGAAACTTTCACAACTTCATGCAACCATCATTATATAATGATGGTCATATGTGGTAATAGCCCGAGTTCTGGAGGAGAGATCCCATGAAGAAAGCTATCAATAAATATAAGTTTGTATTTCCTGCTATTTTGTTTTTTGTGTTCTTAATGCTGTCTTTTCAAACACATGCAGGAGGGACAAAGGTCATCATTGTCGGCTCTGATTATGGTTATGGAAACCATCATTCCTATTCAGGGCATAATCATCATCGCTTCAGTAATTCAGATAGGCTCCATAATTACAATAGATTTTCTAATAGACATCGTAATCGTATTGGTTACGGTGATCATTATTACGGTAAGAGATATTACAGAAATGATTATCCAGGCTATGGATACAGAGGTTACGGATATGGTAATAATTACCGCTATAATGATAGAAGAAGCTACCGCAACCGCGGGAGTTACTGTCCATACTAAATAATATCTTTTAGCTAGCCAAATATAAAAGGTAGATTTATAAAGTAGGCGTCAATCTAATAGGTTACGTCTACTTTTTTTATGCCCAAAAAAATATACCTGATGAATTTGTATAGAGATTAATGCCAAAACCTAAGGTTAAATCGTTCTGGATCGAATAGAATTGAGCTTATGAAATCTTCATCTATATATGTAGAAGCGCCAGCGCGATTACACCTCGGATTCTTAGATCTTGAGGGTGGGTTGGGCAGGCGTTTCGGCAGTGTTGGACTCACATTAGATGGGGTAGCGACTAAAATCATTGCTCGACCTTCTGAACAACTCAATGTTATTGGGGATCCTTCCGGGCGTGTGCAAAAGTATGCAGAAAAGTTTATTGCTTATAAGGGTCTATCCAATAACTTTGAAATTGAAGTGCTAGAGCAGATTCTTGATCATTCTGGCTTAGGGTCGGGTACGCAGTTAGCCATTGCCGTTGGTACCGCTATTTCTAGGTTATTTGAATTAGATTGTAAGAGTTCGGAAATTGCTGTTTTATCTAATCGAGGTGCCAGGTCAGGAATCGGTATAGGCGCATTTGATCGTGGTGGATTCTTAGTCGATGCAGGCCGTAATTCTGACAGTCAAGTACCACCTATTATTTCTAGGTTGGAATTTCCTTCAAATTGGCGTGTGATATTAATTTTTGATCAAGACCAACGAGGCCTGCATGGCCAAGATGAAGATGCTTCGTTTGCCACTTTGCCTGATTTTTCATCGCAAACAGCTGAACAGCTATGTCGATTAGTGCTAATGCAAATATTACCCGCAGTGAGCGAACAGAATATTGATGTATTTAATCAGGGTATATATGAATTACAAAAATGCATCGGCGAATATTTCGCGTCTGCCCAGGGAGGACGCTATACTAGCTCCGCAGTAGCAGGGGCGTGTAATTTCCTAGAGTCGCTAGGCGTTAAAGGGGTAGGGCAAAGCTCTTGGGGGCCAACAGGCTTTGCGTTTGTCGATAGTGAGACCAATGCGC
>CAYXVH010000218.1:0-4222 GCA_964468615.1 uncultured Thiotrichales bacterium
GAGTCAAACACCACTTTGACGTCTTCTACGTGTCGCGCCAGCGAGATTAAACTTTCCGGAATGTTAACTACCATCTCGATAGAGGAATCATCTAAAATGCGCAGGATGGGTTGTTTTGCTTGTACGTTTTCAAAGTTTTCTACAAATGTGTTAACAACATTTCCATCAAATGGAGCTTTTAGAAATGTATAGGCTAGTTGATCTTGTGCTGACTCAAGGTTTGCTTGAAAAGAATTTATATTTGCACGTGCTGAATCACGTTGTTCACGTTTGCGGTCAACTGCAGTTTGACTGGTAGCCCCCGGATCTTGTTTTAAAATACTCAATTCTCGTCTGTACTCACTTTCAGCTCGTACAGAAGATGCTTTAGCATTATCAAGCTTGGCTTTAGCGGATTGCACCGCGACTTCAAAATCTCGTGGATCGATTCGTGCAACAAGTCCACCTTGTTTGACTTGATCACCGACATTAACAGGAAACTCAATCAATGGCCCAGCTACACGAAAGGCTAAATCAATTTCTTGCGTGGCCTTGGCGCGACCTGGAAAATTCCTTTGTGCAAATTGCCCGGCACTGGGAATTTGAAATGCCCGCACTGGACGTATGACCTCTTTTTCTTCAGCTTCTTGTTTTGAGCAACTGCTAATTGAAACATTAATGATAAGTATCAATACTGAAATCAATACAAAGTACATAGGCCGTGTTTTCAAAACTTTTAACATTGATCCTTCCTCTGAGTGCAATTGCAAAATGCTTTGCCTATGCAATGTCTTATTATTTGAATCTAAGTATTATTAGCAACCTTGCCAATTATCTGGATGTCACTCTGCTAAAATCTTTCCCCAATCGGTTCTTTCACGCATGGTATCTTTCATCTCGTCTGACACATAATCTTTGTCTTTACGAATTTGCCATCCACCCCCTAATGCCCTATACATGGCTATCAGGTTTGTTGAAATTTCGCCACGTGATAGTGTCCATCGATCTTGTTGATCAACAAGAGATGTCTGCGAGTCAATCACGCGTTGGTAATCCGCTACCCCGTCCCGGTATTGCAGGAGCGAAAGTTCCACTGACCGTTCCGCGGCATTAACACTATCTTGTAAGAATACTTCTCTTTCTTGTTCGCTAAGAAATCCAACTATGGCATCTTCCACTTCGCGTGCCGCGCGTAATACGGTGTCTTGATAATTAACGATTAACTGCTGAAATCGTGCGTCTTGCACACGCACTTGGTTTTTAATGCGTCCGTAATTAAAAATATTCCAGGTAAAGGCTGGACCACCAAAAAATTCTAAACTATCTCCATCGAATAACTCATCCACCCCATCATCTCCGGTTCTGGTGAGATCTGTGCCACCGCTTGATCTGAGTCCCAAAGAGCCGAACAAAGAAAAACTTGGGTATAAGTCTGCTTTCGCTACACCGATTAAGGCGCTTTGTGATGCGGCTTCTAGTTCGGCCCTGCGAATATCTGGTCTTCTGCGTAATAATTCTGCTGGAATTCCTACTGCTACTTCAGAAGGTGCAATGGGAATTTCATTTACACCAACCAAAATATCGTTTAATTCACTGGGAGGCTTTCCTAATAAGGTGCTTAATGCATACCTTGCTTGTCGATCACCGGTTTTAATCTGAGGGATTGCAGCTTGTGTGTTACGCAGCAATGTTTTGGCTTGTTGCACATCAAGTTCTGTAGTTGCGCCATTTTGAAAGCGTACCTCGGTGATTTTCAGACTACGTTTTTGTAAATCGACATTTCCTTCCGCTAACTGTATGCGTTTTTCAAAGGTACGAATGATAACATAGGCATTTGCAACTTCTGCCAGTAAACTCACCAGGAAATCATCATAATTAGCCATGTTGGCTAACAAGCTTGCATCCGCGGATTGAATTCCGCGCCTAAATTTCCCCCAAAAATCCAATTCCCATGCGGCATCAAAGCCTGCATCAAAATCCCAGTAATTTAAATCACCAAATGAAGTATTAGCCGCATTTTCGCTTATGGTGTTATAGGTAGCGCCGCCTCTTGCTTGTTGCACTTGAGGATATAGATTTCCTTTAGCAATACCTAGCTGCGCGCGGGCTTCAAGCACCCTTAATCCAGCAATTTGAAGGGTTAAATTTTGTTGGTAGGCTGAGGTAATTAAAGAATCAAGAATAGGATCATTAAATATTTTCCACCAATCATCATATTCAGCTGCATCAGTTTTTAGTTTTGAATCATCAATATCGATCCATTCTTCTTCAACATCTGATTTAGGTGTTTCAAAGTCCGGGCCGAGTGTGGCGCATGCCGAGAACAACAAAGAAACCAATGCAGATAAAATAATGGTCCTCGAAACCAGAATTACTCTGCCATGCGATACATTAAGACGGAAACCTTGCATAAAGCTATAGAGATTTTTATTATTTTAAAAACGTTAAAGTTAAATATTCACTATACGTATTGTAACTCTTTATTTTTAGTTTATGCATAAAATTAAATCCAATAATTTATAAAGATAAATGCATACAAATTAATATATTTGATTATAACCTTATTTATTGTGAGGAAGGTATTTAGTATTTCGCTATTCTTACAAAGCAAGTATAAACTGAGCAGAGTCTGTAAAGTATCCGAATCACGACATATAGAACATGAATTAAAATGTGAATCCTTTAGCTCGAACTGCAGAGATCCGCATACAAGAAACTCAAGAGGTTTTTGATCTTCATCTCCTGGGGGATTGGGTGATTGAAAATCAACTTCCCGATACCGCATTTGTATTTAAAAAATTAGCAGATAGTAGACCCAAAACAATTGAAATTAATGAAAAAAACCTCGGGGAATGGGATAGTGGCTTAATTACCTTTCTAGTTAAGCTTCGAAATTATGCAGATCAAGAAAAGGTCAAAGTAAATTACTCAAGCCTTCCAGAGGGTGCGCAGCGTTTACTAAATCTTGCTTTTGCGGTTGAGGAGCGCGAGGGTGCACGCAAGCAAGTAAAAAAAGAAAATTTATTTACGCGTGCGGGCAAAGGCTTTCTTAATACGCTAGATCGATCTAAGTCACACCTCACATTTCTGGGTGAGATTACCCTGTCCTTTGGACGTTTCTTTAGAGGTAAAGCAAATTATCAACGTTCCGATCTTTGGGTAACGATTCAAGAAACCGGTGCGGAAGCCTTTCTAATCGTAAGTCTCATTGCTTTTTTAGTAGGCGCAATTCTTGCATTTGTTGGTGCGGTGCAGCTGGTTAAATTTGGTGCAGGAATTTATGTCGCAGATTTAGTTGCCGTTGGGGTGGTGCGCGAGATGGGTGCCATCATGACGGGAATCATTATGGCCGGTCGAACCGGTGCAGCCTTTGCCGCACAACTCGGTACCATGAAAGTCAACGAAGAAATTGATGCGCTGACAACGATGGGCATTGACCCCATCGATTTTTTGGTGCTTCCAAAATTGTTGGCATTAATTGTAATGCTGCCATTATTAAGTATCTACGCGAATTTTTTAGGGGTTTTGGGTGGAGCATCCGTGGCATTGGCTATTCTCGATGTAAGCGCATATCAGTATATTGTTCAAACCATATATTCCGTAGATTTGGTGGATTTTGCAGGTGGCTTATTTAAAGCGATTGTATATGGTGTACTTGTCGCGATTGCGGGTTGTCGCTGTGGTATCGAATGCGGCAATAGTGCCGCGGCTGTGGGGTTGGCAACTACTGCTGCAGTGGTAAGTGGTATTGTAGCCATTGTCGTTTCTAACGCCATCATGAATGTGATTTATACAACATTAGGAATCTAATATGTCCGAACCACATATCACCGTTGAAAACCTTACCATGGCGTATGGTGACTTTGTGATACAGCGCGATCTCAACTTTACGATCGATCGTGGTGATGTATTCATCATTATGGGGGGTAGTGGTTGTGGTAAAAGTACACTTTTAAAAATTATGATCGGACTGAAAGCACCCACAGTGGGCGATGTGCTTTACGAAGGAAAAAGTTTTTGGAACGCGAGCGATGCAGGGCGAGAGCAAATGAGTCGTAATTTTGGTGTGTTATTTCAAAGTGGAGCTTTATGGAGTTCCATGACCTTGGCAGAAAATATCGCGCTAAGCCTAAAACAATATACAAATTTACCAGCTAAAGAAATTGCCGAGTTATGTTCCCTTAAATTAGCGTTAGTAGGCTTGGCTGGATTTGAAGACTATTATCCTAACGAAATTAGTGGG
>CAYXVH010000219.1:0-8444 GCA_964468615.1 uncultured Thiotrichales bacterium
ATGGGGATGGTTATCGCTATGCGCATGACGAAGAAGATGCTTATGCCGCAGGCGAAGTGTATTTACCAGAAGAATTACAGGGCCAACAATATTATTTGCCAGAAAATCGTGGACTCGAAGCAAAAATAAAACAACATTTACAAACATTACGTCAAAAGAGTAATAAATAATTTAAGGGATTGCATTAATGGACCAATTGAAACTATCAAGAGAGCTCATCGAAAAAATTGAAAAAGTATTAGTAGAAGAGGATGAGCGTGCAAAAAACCCAATGCTTGCGGGCCAGTATTTAGCAGCGATTATTGGCTTTATTGTGGGTAACCATGATTTACCCTCAGGTGAAAAAAACGAAATAATGAACGAGTTAAATGCATTCTCTAAATATGTTTATGACGACATTACTAAGCAAAGACAACAAACTATGCAACCGAAAGGTGAAGCATTTGGTATTTGGAAACCTGGTAACTGATAGTTATTTATCAAATAGGTTAGTCCGAATGAGGCAATGATCCTGATCTAATATAGTCTTGATACTGCCCGCAGTGTTTTTTCATGCCTCTTTCGCTAGTTTGGGTCTGCATATCTTTATGCGCAACAGTCCATTCACTGCAAGTTTTAGCAAAACGAATTCCATCATCATCTAGTTTTCTTTGTTCGATGAGTTGTTCCTGACTGGTAATGTTTTCAACAATGACGGACTTAGGTTGTTTTTTGATAGTTTGTTGGGTTTTCTAAGCTTGGGTAGAGGGTGTTTTCGGTGCCTCAACAGATACTGTTTCGATATCAGCCTCTATATACTTTGCGGTTATCCAGCTAGAGATAAAATTACCTACAGCAACACCGAGAATTATCAATATTAGTAATCCCACGTAGTTAACTTTTGGTTCCATATTTTTTACCTGACTAGACTTTAATCAACGGCTTAATTTATCTGAAATAGTAATCTGAATAGGGAGTTTCAGGACAATCAAGTGGATTGAAGAGGATGAACGTACAAATATTTCAACTACCCAGCTAAATATTAGCGTTTATTTGTATCTTATTGAATTTCATATATAAACTACAACATTGGATAAATATCATAAAAGCAGTCATATTAATGGCTGGCTAATTGCGAATTAATTGGTATGCCACTAAAACGCAAGCTTTACTCAGGTAATGACTTCCGAAAAGCTGTTTCAATAGATGAACTATATGAAATAGCGCGATGTCGAGTTCCAAATTTCGCTTTGGAATATGTAATTGGCGGCGCTGAAAATGAAAATTCATTAAGCTGGAATCAAGAAGCACTAAAATCTATCCGTTTTAAACCAAACACATTAGTTGACACTAGCTCACGTCATCAGCGTATTAATTTATTTGGTCAAGAAGCAAATTCACCCTTGGTTATTGCGCCGACTGGGCTGAATGGCATGCTCCATCATCGTGCTGATATTGCATTAGCACATGCTGCAAAAAACAATAATATTCCTTTTTGTTTAAGTACAGTCTCCAATGTAAGTCTCGAAGATGTAGCAAATGATGTTGGTGGACGCTTATGGATGCAGCTTTATGTGATGGCGGATCGTGATATTACACGTGATATTTTGAAACGTGCAGAAAATGAAAATTATGAGGCCTTAGTTTTTACAACCGATGCGAACGTATTCGGGAACCGAGAATGGGATAAGCGAAATTATCGTGCGCCCGCAAAGCTAACTTTGCGTAATATGATGGATGTAGCCTGTCATCCAAGATGGTTATTAGACGTGTTAGTGCCACACGGTATTCCTCGGTTTGAAAATATTGTTAAGTTTATGCCACCGGAAGCGAAAACTGCAAAAGGTGGAGTGGCTATTTTCCCTAAACTATTTGCACCTGATATTTCTTGGGATGAGGTAGCATGGTTGCGTGAAAAGTGGCCGAGAAAATTAATATTAAAAGGCATATTGAATGCTGCTGATGCAATTCGTGCGGTAGAGCTAGGTTGTGATGGTATTATTATTAGTAATCATGGTGGAAGACAATTGGATAGTTGTGTTGCATCAATTGAAGTTTTGCCTGAAATTGTAGAAGCGGTAGGGGATAAAATGACAATTATAATTGATAGTGGTTTTAGGCGAGGTACTGATGTGCTAAAAGCCATTGCGTTAGGTGCAAATGCAGTAATGATTGGACGTGCAACCTTATTTGGGCTTGCTGCCGGTGGGCAAGATGGCGTTAATCATGCGCTATCTATTCTTACTACAGAAATTGATCGTGCACTAGGCCAACTTGGTTGCAATTCTTTAGATGAATTACATCCTGAAATGCTGATTAACAACATTTCTTAATACTTAACTGCAAATTAATATTCTAGGTAAGATATTTTTTAGGTATCGCAGCACCTACTGTATATTTAGGATCTACAAAGTTGCCTAAACGTACTTTTCCACATTGGCTAAGCATCATGTAAGCATCCCAGCGATCAAAATTATATTCGTTTTCCATCCAATAAATAAGCTCTCTATATGCAATTCTTGTAGCATCTTCTAAAGGCCGAGTGCTGCCGATACCCATTATAAAATCATCAGCTTCCAGTCTTGGCCATTCAATGGTGTAACCTTTAATTAAGTCAACGGTAATCGTTGTTACCGTTGGGTATTCGACTGCAACTCCACATACTTCACCATCACCTTGACATGCGTGTGCATCACCTATGAAAAGACGTCCTCCCGGTGAACGTACGGGTAAATAAGTAATGGTTCCCGGTCCCATATCGGGAAGATCCATGTTGCCACCATGATTGTCTGGAGTGAGGGAATTAATAGAATCAATTTCAGGTGATAAAGATAAGGTACCTATATGCGGTCGGTAGGGAAGCGTTACTTTATCGCTCCAGTAAACACTTTGCTCGTCGATATCAACTTTGCGTACTTTTTCTGGCAAAGGTTCATTTAGAGTAGCGGTATAATACGTTCCTGTTAATGCGCCAAATTCTTTTATCATGCAGCATGTGCCTTGAGGTTTGGGCCCGCGTGGAACCATAGTCTCTATGTGAACGGCTACCGCATCACCAGGTTCTGCGCCTTCAATCATAATGGGTCCTGCTTGCGGATTTAAAAACGGCATTTTTAATATTTCAGAAGGTTTATCTTGTTCTGATTTAATTGCACCTTCAAATGCATCACGTGTTTCCACCACTACTTGATCACCAGGTTTAATCGTCATCACTGGATCAGAATAGGGACCCATGGTGTAAATATAGGTACCTTGTACATCTTCTGTTAAATGATGAGAAACACCAGTTGATCCTTTGCCCACTCCACGTTTGTACATAATGGAATTCTCTACCCAATCATTAGGATATCTTCGACTGATCATTTCCATAATATTTACCTCATGTTTGTAAAAATAATTTAGTAAATTAATTACACAGCAATATGTGCAGCGAGTGTTTCGTCATTGTTTAAATCTTCTTTTGTCAAAGTATCCGATACTGTGCCTTTTTCCATTGCATACGCACGATCAGAAACGGTTTGCAGTAAATCAAAGTTTTGTTCCACTAATAAGACAGTGACATCACCCGTTTCTTTAAGTTTTAAAAGAAAGCTGCCGATTTCTTCAACTATGCTGGGTTGGACGCCATCACTGGGTTCGTCTAATAATAAAAGTTTTGGCTTATTGACAAGTGCTCGTGCGATAGCAAGCATTTCTTGTTGCCCGCCGCTTAGTGTGCCGCCGCGTTGATGTAGCCGATCTTTTAATATCGGGAAGTAAGAAAATAAAGCGTCAAAATTGAGCTTTTTCTGTTTAGCGCCTATAAAACCACCCATTCGTAAATTCTCTTGAACCGTTAACTCAGCAAAGATTCCACGGCCTTGTGGCACATAACCGATACCTGATTTTGCGCGAATATTTGCTTTGGTTAAGGTAATGTCTTTGTTATTAAATATAATATGACCAGAGCGTGCAGGTAACAATCCGATAATAGTTTTTACCAGTGTGGATTTTCCGACACCATTTCGACCTACAACAGAAACTATTTCACCTTCTGATAAGGATATGCTGACACCTTGCAAAACGTTTGCAGTTTTATAACCTGCAATAACATTATCAGTATTTAAGATTGTCATGATATTAATTAATGTGCATGTCCTAAATATATTTTCTTAACTTCTTCGTTTGCGACAACTTCATCTAAATTACCTTCCATGAAAACACGGCCTTGATGCAAAACAGTAACTTTTTTAGCAATGCTTTTAACAAAATGCATGTCATGTTCAACTACTATTATAGTAAGGCCACTTTCATTTAGTTTTTTCAAAGCATTTGCAGTACGATCTGTTTCATCGCGTGACATTCCTGCAGTAGGCTCGTCGATCAAAACAAGATCAGGAAACCCTGCTAGCACCATAGATATTTCCAACCATTGAAGAGTGTGGTGAGGTATTTCACTTGCAAGTGTATCGTCATAAAGATCTAATTCAAATTCTTCAAGCGCCAACATTAATCTTTCGTGACCTTGTTGATGGGCTTGTTTTGAGACGGCTAATGATGGGTTTGGAACCATAAGATTATGTTTTACACTTAGTTCCTGGTAAGCACGGTTGGTTTGAAAAGTAAGGCCAATACCATGACGTACGCGTTTAAAAGGTTGCATACGAGTAACATCATGCCCATTGATGTAGATTTCACCGCTGTCGGCGCGTTGGATGCCACACAATAGTGAAAAAAGTGTCGATTTTCCTGCCCCGTTAGGACCAATGATGCACCTTAATTCACCAGGCTCAATTCTTAAGTCCACATTATTTGCAGCGACGACTCCGCCAAAACGTTTGTTAACGTTGCGTGTTTCTAGTGCGTACTCGCTTGTCATTTTAACGGATCGCCTTGGTGCCTTTTCGATTAGTCAACTTACCTATCCATTCAGCAATCATGATGACAATGCCGCGTGGGAAGAAGAGCATCGTAATGACTAATGCAGCTCCAATGATTACCATTGCATATTGGTTGCCTTGTGAAGACAAAGTAAATGTCACCCAATTTAAAACAATGGTTGCAATAAGTACGGCGAGCAAACTAGTGCGGCCACCAACGGCAGCCCAAATTACGGGTAGTGCTGCAGATAACAGTCCAACCTGGCTAGGTGTTATGTAATTCCCCCATTGCACATATAACAAACCACTTATGGCGGCTAATAGTGCAGATAAAACAAATACCAACCATTGTCTTGCACGAATATCGTAACCAAAAACTTCTGTACGTAATGGGTCTTCGCGAATTGCGGTAACCACTTGGCCAAATTTAGAATTCAATAGCATTCTCAAACCTACGTAACATGCTAAAACGATCACCATGCAGAAATAGTAAAATGAATTGCCCATGAAAACAAAACTTCCAATTTGAAATGATGGTATACCTGTCATGCCGTTGTAGCCACCTAACAGTACCGAACCAACACGCCATTGATACCCAGCAGTTTGACCAAGGAAAGTCTCTAAAAGTAGAGTTAGCACAAGTGTAAGAATGGGAATGATCCACTCGCGTACACGCGAGTAGAAAACAAAGTATGCAAAAATTCCAGCAACTACTGCGCTTGCAAATAAGCCACCCAAGACTCCTGCTAAAGAAGCAAGTGAATTTCCAGCCATATTGCCGGCAATAATTCCGTAGGTATAACCAGCAATGCCAAAATAAGCTACGTGCCCAAAACTTAACACTCCACAGTATCCCCATAACAATGCCATGCCGAGTGCGAGCGGAATGTTTAGTAAATAATAGGAAACATTGGATGCGCGAAATTCAGAAACTTGAGTTGGATAAAGTGCAAAAAGAATTACCGCAATAACGAACCCAATCCAAAATGTTTTTGATGTACCAATGTCAGCATCGCCACTAACTAAATGTAATATTTTTGAGATCATTTCGTATTGCGAGTGCGTCTTCGATCCATTAACTTTTGAATCGCCGCTGAAATACCGTCAGGCATGATGCGAATAATAATGAGTGCAGAAACGAGTAAGGCGACGGTTCCTAAAAAAGCACCATAGGCCATTCCAATAGGCGTTTTAATAGCAGAAAGCAACACGCTGCTGCCAACCGCGCCGCTAATTACATTGGCAGCTCCACCCACTACAACGGTAATGAAAGCAGGTGCGACAAATTGTTGACCCATGAAAGGAGCAATTGTAGAGGTTGGTGCCAATAAGGCACCGCTTAAACCAGCGAGACCTGCACCTAAGCTAAAAGTAAGTGTGTATACATGGTTTGTAGGCACGCCCAATGCCTTAGCCATTTCAGCGTTTTGCATAGTGGCACGGGCTTGCAGTCCATAATTCGTATAGCGATAAAGCCAATAGAGTCCAGCAATTAAAGCGATAGAGATAGCAATTAGAATTAGCCAGTATGCTGAATAAGAAAACCCACCATAAGAATAGGAACCGCCTGGTATTTTAATAGCTTCCATAAATGGTCCAAAGACAAGCAAGGTTCCCTGACCTAAAATAAGGCTAATACCCCAAGTTACGACAAGTGCTCCTAGCTCGCGACCATAAAAACGCCGCACAATTAATAATTCAAGTATGGCCCCAAAGATTGCGACCGCAAAAAAACTTACAATAACGGCTAAAGGGAAGGGTAGACCTAGTTGGTTATGGGTAATGGTAGCGACATAAGCGCCCATCATCATTAATTCGCCATGGGCAAGATTGATGATGTTCATCATACCTAATATCACGATAAGCCCCAGTGCTGCTAAGAATAGAAAAGCAGCATTCGTACCAAACTGGTACGTCAGGCTAAGTGCAAGAGCATCGGTTTCCATAGTCAATGCTGTTCCATTGCTTCATCGATTTAGGTGTCGACTATCAAGTTAGTCGACACCTTTCGATTTATTGTTATTAGTACGTATTTATCAAATCAGCTTTTGAAAAATGGATCTTCGTCAGGAATATATTGTTTGTATTCCTTGTGTTTAACGAGGTTCACTCCAAGTCGTTGTAACCACCATGGTTGTATGCTCGGCCATTCACGTACAAAGCTAACATTATGGTCTGCATCAGCTGTAGCTAAGCGTATATAATGAGAGCAGTGGTGAGTAGATGGTTCCATAAACACAGTGCCTTCTGGTGCCTCAATATGTAAACCAGATTCCAATGCACGTTTAACTTCCTCTTGGTCCGTTGTACCTGCAATGCGTGCAGCTTTTGCATACATGTGAATTGAAAAATAGGTGTTCTGTGCCATCTGACCAATGTACGGATCATCTGGGAACATCTTGTACCAGCGTTGTACAAATGCACGATTACGTGCAGTCGGTATTTCTTCAATATAATTAACACAGTTATACATGCGATCAAGTGATGGTGCTTTGAAGCGTCGATGCTCATAGCCTTGTGCCATATTTACTGTAGAAGCCATAGGATATTTAAGCCCAGTAGCTGCAGCTTGTGGATAGTAGTTAGATTGATTTGATCCAACTAATAAGGTGAACACCCAATCAGGTTTAGCAGCCTGAACTTTTGCAATGGATGTTGTGAAGTCTGAAACACTTAAGGGTACAAACTCTTCACCAATTATTTCACCGCCTACCTGTGGCGCAAAAGCACGTGTCCAAGCTGCAGTGAGTTGTCCAAAGTTATAGTCTGCAGCTATCGTGTAAACGCGTGGGCCAAATTTTTGAATCATATAATCCACAACAGGGATAACTTGCTGTTCGCAAATTGCGCCTGTGCAGAATGTATTTGAATCTGCAACACCACCTTCATATTGATTAGTATAAATATAAAGTTGTTTAAATTGATCGACGATGGGTCGAATGGCTTCCCGCTCAGCACTGGTAAATCCAGCAACTAAACAATCGACTTTATCCTCTTGGATTAATTTTTTTGTTAATTGTTGCCAAATATTATTGTTTGATTGCCCATCCGTATTTAATAGCTCAACTTCTCGACCTAATATCCCAGACTCACCGGAATCAACCAATACATCTTCATCCTCGACAAAGGCCATGCCTGAAGCGGATAGCTTGCCACCATCGTTGACAACTTTAAGGTCTTTGTCTCCGTTACCCATAACTGGCGCGCTAGTAGCGTGATTAGACATAGCGCCTAAACCACCAGAGCCAACTGGTCCTCCCTTAAGGGTTAAGCCAGCATTGATTTCACTTACTGCGAGTTGAGCTGCATGATCTTTCTGTACACCATAGACTGCAAGGTTTCCAGATAAGTCTTCAATATGCCCAATTTTTACCGCGCCGCCTTTAGCAGCAAAAGATTTGCTGATTCCGGCTAGATACATGGGTGCCATAGCAGCTGCAGACACCGCTGCAGAACCTTTTAAAAAGGTGCGTCGTGTTACTTTAGGACCAACCATTCCTGTTGTTTCTTCTGATGTGCTTTCCTTAGCAGGTTGATCCGATTTATTATCGTTCTTCATGATTAACCTCCTAGTATTTTATAGACCTTGGAATAAGTCTGTATTAA
>CAYXVH010000220.1:0-18199 GCA_964468615.1 uncultured Thiotrichales bacterium
TTCAAATCAATGCAACAAGCGCAACGTTTCTTGGGTGCTCATGCAGCAGTATATAATCTCTTTAATCTTGGTCGACATTTAGTATCAGCCAAACATTACCGAATATTTAGAGACAATGCCTTTGCGTCTTGGAAATGTGCAGTTGAATTAGATTATCTAGATTATGGAGATCCAGATGACAATATCTTGGGCATCGATACTGAAATAGAAGATTTATATGCAGTTGCTTTGTATGGTGTTGGCATATTGCCGCTATCTGATCAATTTGAGTTATTTGTTAAATTAGGCGGTGCTTATTGGGATGGCAAGGCTAAAGCGACGACTGTTATGGGTTTATCGGCTTCATCAAGCGAGGATGGTTCGGAATTAGCTTATGGGTTAGGTGCCTCATTTGCCTTTACTGACAAATTTGCTGTCCGAGTTGAGTATGAGGAAATAGATGTAGATAGCGATGATTTAAATACACTGGGTCTATTTACAATTGGTGGTGAATTGCGGTTTTAAAAATAATTTATTAATATTAATTGTCGTATCTAAGCAATCATTAATTTTAGTGTGAATTAGTGCTGGAGCATCATCACAAGATATTTTAAGAAGCCATCGCTAATTTAGGTTTCGCCCGATGATCTTTAGTCCCCGGTAAATATTTCGCTATGCGCGGAACTGCATGTGCTAGTACACATACGTCTTGGATGCCATTTTGTTCAGCTTGAGTTTCAACTGCTTGAGTTACCAATTCAGCTGTATTCTGATTTGTAATGCAGCGTATCGTTGCATATCCTTGATTGATGTTTGCATGCGCTAAAGATAATATTTGTTAAATTTATCTACATAAACTGTGATCGATTTCTACTTATTTAAAAAGATCCGAATAGTGTTTTACAAAAAATTCAAAAAAAACAAATTAGATCAAAAACTTACGCAGATTCGAGTTAACAACCATGAATCAGGCAAACTGTGACGCAGTACTTAAATGGGAGCTACAAATGTAGATCCGGAATACGTATTAGGCTGGAAATGCGATTATTTTAGGCTGCCAGAACGCGAAGAGCAACGTGTTACTAATGCTTTACAGCAGGTTATGAAGACGGCTCAGAAAAGAATGCTGGCAACTTTGATAAGTGGCGAGCATAGGGATACGCGAGTATGAGTAGCAACAAGGATGTTGCAACAGGTTAATGATCTACAATTTCAAAATGTCCGCTTTGGGTCGTTAGCAGACATTAAGCATAATTCCATTACTTAGCGGGACGAAATGTATCTAGTATCTTTTGGAAGTCACTCCATGTCTTGTTCTTCGTAGAAATTTATTTCTATTGGATACCTTGAATGCTTACTCATAGCATCATTAAACTCGTCAATAAAATGTGTGCGGTCCTGAATATAGTACACAAGTTCTTTTAAATTATTTCCGGTTCTGCTGTATACGTGCCGACAGAATTCGCCTTCTTCCATTCTTTCAAGCTCATGTTCGAGGGTAAGCATTTGAGAATTCTCATCTCCAGAAGGCATTCCATTTCGCTGAGAGCCATCATATTTCCAAGAAACAACTGTAAGCCATGAATACTTTTCACGAATTTCTTCTGCTGGTAATTCATTAACAAACTTATAAACAACTGCCAGACCATCCTCTTTCAGCTCACCGATTATGCCTGATTCATCTGAACTTGATATAGTACACATAGATATAATAATTATAGTAATAAATAATCGAAAAAATATCATAGCCAACCTGTTTTTATGAATGTCTATTTTTAGCAATTTAGTGAGCGCATGGACGATGTGCATGGATGCACAAGTGTCGCGGAAGACAGGAGTCGAAAGCGACCGTGCGAATATGAGTTGCAACAAGGAAGTTGCATCAAGTCAAATGTTTTAATGACCATTTTGCGCCAAATGCGGATTTTCTATTGTTGAGAGAAATACAAACCCTCGTTTATTAAATTTTGAATCATTCTCCCTAATACTTTAAGCAAGTCTCTTTCATCATCTGTGAATTTTCTCGGTTTAGTGTCAATCAAGCATAGGGTCCCTAGGTTCATATTTGTTTTTGATTGCAAAACATATCCAATATAGGAACGAATTCCAGGGTGGCCAACAACCAGGTCATGAGCAACAAAATGAAAATCTACACTTGTATCGCAAACTTCAAATATTCGAGATTCCGAGTCGTTAGATATGGTCTGGCAAATTGCATGAGCACAAAAAGACTTATATCGTGGTGTTTCTTGAACATCCATGCCCACAGCAGACTTAAACCATTGGCGGTTTTCATCAACTAAAGAAACAAGGCAAATAGGGACATTAAATACCTCAGTTGCAAATCGTGTGATGAGTTCAAACTTCTCATCAATCTGAGTATCGAGAATATTAAGTGCTCGCAATGATTGCAAACGCATATCTTCATTCTCTGGCACTAATGGATAAAGCATAGGTTTAGGATACACCTATGATTATTGAATGCGAAAATATCGGTTTAAATTTACTAGTTCCTACAAAATAACAGTCAATGTTTTGAAGGGATATATGTCCACATTATCCTTATGATAAATAGGAACGATTAATACCGTATTAGTACGGATATGATTGGCTTTTAATACATAATGCTTATACCACTCTAGTCCATGCTCAACTAACGCACATATATGTACGTTATCGAACTGACAGAAACAAGATCCACATACTAGACTGCTGGTTTATGCTACCGCTAGAGGCAAATGGACGGTATTAATAAAGAATTACACATAGCGAATCATCTGAAATAGAACTAAATGAGTTCCCAAGCCTACGTTATTAATTTAATGTAGGTTCCAAAGCCAGCATGCCCCAACCCGTGCTGGCTTTTTTAATTTAAATATCCGCTTTTGGTTCGGTAGAAATATGTTCCTCGGTAATTGCTCCTTGCATTTCTCTCGGTCTCTGTTCCCGACTCGACTCTACCGATTCCATCCATGGAATCGTACCTCTGCATCCATGGCGGTCGTAGCGGACAATCAAAGAGCGTACCAATCAGCAATTCGAAATTACAAAAAATTTTTTGAATGAACTTTGGATGGTCCAGGTTGATTTGATGCCTTTATCAAAAGAAGCAATTTCTCCTGTTTGCAAGGTAATATTTTCTTTTCCTGGTATCTCTATTAACAAGTCACCTTGCAGTACGTGAAATATTTCATCGCCAGGAAATTCGTATTCAAAAGTCATCGGTTCACAGCGCCATAATCCGGAATAGGTGGCTTCTCCACTTGAGTTAGTTGTGGTTAACCAATGGACTTCTCCAGCCTGTTTGTCGCCGACCATGAAGGGTTCATAGGTTTCTGTGGTTATGGTTGACTTAGTATAATTTTCGTTACTCATGGGTTTCTCCTGTGCAAACTTTTAAAAAAATTGTAACAGCAATCCAATCTGAAGAGAGTGGTTTTTGGAAAAGTTTTTTTTGATTGTGTCGACGAAAGTGCTTTATTGAAAGCCAGACAAGAATACTAAATCCGGCTAAATAAAGTATTAGTGATGGAGACAAAATGTACTTTGTTAATAAAAACGATGGTTATTTTATATTAGCAACCAAGTAGCAAGACCTAGGAAGGCAAAAATTCCAATTACATCGGTAATCGTTGTAAGCACTACACCTCCTGCGAGAGCGGGGTCAATCTTGAGTTTGCGTAAAATTATAGGAATGGTTACGCCTGCGAGTGCTGCACAGATTAAGTTAGCCGCCATGGCTGTAGCGATAATGCCGCCCATTTTTATATCTTTAAACCAAAGCACTACAACGATAGCCACGACAATAGCCCATACCATGCCATTCAAAAAGCCTACGGCTAGTTCTTTGGTTAACAGTAATCTGGAATTGCTGCGTCCAACTTGACCCGTGGCGATGCCGCGTATCACTAGCGTTAAGGTTTGGCTGCCTGCAATGCCACCCATGCTGGCAACCACAGGAATTAAAATGGCTAATACAATTATTTTTTCTAAAGTAGGTTGAAATAAGCTGATCACCCAGGCTGCGAGGAATGCGGTAGCTAAATTAACACCTAACCAAACTGCGCGGCGGCGCGTGGAAGAAACGATTGGACCAAATAAGTCCTCTTCTTCTGACAAACCTGCCATGCTGAATAAAGAGTGTTCAGCTTCTTCGCGGATTACGTCAACCACGTCATCCACCGTGATGCGGCCAATGAGTTTATTATTTTCATCGACAACTGCTGCAGAGAGTAGGTCCAGATCTTCGAAAGATTTTGCGACAACATTGTCTTCGGTATCCGCTGAAAATGCTTCAACATCATCCACCATAATGTCTCGTACAAGCTCTGTTGGCTTGTTGGTGAGTACTGAAGTAAGTGGAAGTGTGCCTATGTAATGATCGTAGCGATCGACTACGAATAATGAATCTGTAGCGCGAGGCAAATCGCCTCTGGTGCGTAAGTAGCGTAATACAACATCAAGTGTTACATCGTGACGAACGGTTACAGTATCGGTGTTCATTAAACCGCCAGCAGTATCTTCATCGTATGCGAGTACTGCTTCCAAGCGCAGTCGATCTTGATAATCCATGCCAGCTAGTGCTTGTTCGGTAACGGTGTCAGGCAAGTCGGCAAGCAAGTCTGCCAAGTCATCCATTTCCATGCCTTCGGTGGCGGAGACTAGTGCATCACTATCCATGATTTGGATTAAACCATTTCGAACTTCGTCACCCACATTCAATAAGATCTCACCATCGTCATCGTGGTCTAACATGTTCCACACAATGCCACGTTGAGAATGGGGTAAAGCTTCGAGTAGATTTGCAATCTCTGCAGGATGTAGTGCATTCAAAATTCTGCGCGCACGCTGCATGGTGCCGCTTTGCAATGCGTCACCAATGACCTTTAAAGTTTGGTCTTGAAGCTGAATGACGGTATCGGGCATGAAACACCAACTGATTTAATTTATGCGCGCGGCAAGTGTAACCGGTCGTAAGCGGCTTGCCAAAGTATAAACAGATTAAGGGAGGTGTGGCCTGACAGACTATGCGTTAAGGGCGTCTACCATTGGAGCAATTTTGCTTGGTACAGTTGTGTTTAAGATTTTCTTTGCCTGTTTCTCAAGTTCTGATACTTTGCTTTTATTAATGATTTGTTTAATTTCCAGTAAAGTAGAAGGATGTGCGCTGAACTCATGTAGACCCAGTCCTAAGAGCAGGCGTGTATAACGTGGATCCCCAGCCATTTCGCCACACATGGCAACCGGTATACCGGCTCGACGGCCGGCTTGTAACGTGATGTTAATTAGCTTCAGCACCGAAGGGTGTAAAGGATCGTATAAATAGTTTACTTGATCATCAATCCGGTCAATCGCTAAGGTGTATTGAATTAAATCGTTTGTGCCAATCGATAAGAAATCGAGTTGCTTTGCAAGAATGTTGGCAGATATGGCTGCAGCGGGTACTTCGATCATGGCGCCAACCAGAATGTTTGCATCAAAATCTTTGCTTTCGCTTTTTAAGTCGCATTTCACCTGGTCTAAAAGTGATAAAGACTGTACAAGTTCGGTATCGCTAGTGATCATCGGTAACAAAATTCTAACCGGGCCACTTGCAGAGGCGCGCAAAATTGCACGCAGCTGTTGCTTGAATAGTTCGGTATCTTTTAATGATCTTCGTATTGCGCGTAAGCCCAATGCAGGGTTTTGAGTTAACGGCCCTTGGAATTCAGGATCAAACTCTTTATCGCCACCTAAGTCTAATGTGCGAATGGTTAATGGTTTACCCTTTAAAACACGAATAATTTTTCGATAGGCACTGAGTTGTTCGGTTTCATCAGCAGGTGTTTCGCGATCAATATATAAAAATTCTGTGCGATAAAGCCCAACACCATCTGCACCGGATTTTTTAAGTGCACTGATATCTTCCGCAAGCTCTATGTTGGCTTGTAGGCTAATGCGTTGGCCATCTTTGGTTTTAGCGGAAATATTTTTAAGCGAACCAAGTTTGCGTTGCGCATCTTTTTGTTCACGCTGTATTTGTCGGAATTCTTTTATGGTGTTTTCATCAACACCGACGAGTACCATGCCGCTACTACCATCAAGTATCAACTGGTCATCTTGTTGTAGCAACGTGCGCGCACTTTGAATGCCCACTACCGCTGGAATACCTAAGCTTCTTGCTAAAATTGCAGTATGTGAAAGTGGACCGCCGAGCTCGGTAATGAAGCCAGCAATGTTTTGGTTTTGCATGACTACCGTATCTGCCGGGGTGAGATCATCTGCAACAATGATGCTGCCCTTGAGGGGTTGCAACTTCATTTGCATGGTGAATTGTTGATCTTTAAGGATCTGCTGGATTAGATTGATGACGTGTTCAATATCGTTAAGACGTGTACGCAAATAGTCATCTTCCATTTGCTCGAACACCGCTTCTAATTTATCGCGTTGTTGTTTCAATGCCCATTCAGCATTGCATTGTTGTTCTTGAATAATTTCTATAGGGACCTTGCGTAGCATCGAGTCCTTGACCATTAACAGGTGGGAATCGATAAAAGCAGCTACATCTTTTGGTGCATCTTCAGGGATGGTGTCGCGTATGCCGCGCAGTTGCTCGGCTGCACCGTCTACGGCGTCTTGAAAGCGCGCTATTTCCGCGTCAATCTCATGTTCTTCAAGCTTGCGCTCAAAAACTTCTGGTGCGCCGCGATTAAGTAAGTGTACATTGCCAATAGCAATGCCTCTTGATACGCCGATGCCAGATACGATTAGCGCCATATACGTTTAGTTGTTTGCCTTATTCTTCTTCATCGAAAAGATTATTAAATAAATTCTCTATCTCAGTCATAGCTTGATGTTCATCTTCTCCAGTGACAACCACATTTACAATGGTGTGCTGACTGGCTGCTAGCATCATTACGCCCATAATGCTTTTGCCATTAATTTTTCTATCGCCTTTTTGCAAAGATATCTCGCTCGCAAAATTTGATGCCAAGGCAACTACTTTTGCGGCAGCACGTGCATGTAAACCAAGTTTGTTCGCTACCGTCAGGTCTTTACTTATCAAATCCTACCTATCCCTGATTGCTTTGCTGTGGTTAGTCATGTACTTGGCAATCGATAATTCCGTCATGTGCGCCGCTAATTGCTTTATCGATGATGTCATTTAATTTGAGTTGCGGATAGTTCAGTGCTCGAATCAGCATTGGCAAGTTCAGGCCTGCTATCACATGTACGTTTATATCGAAGTCATGTTTAAGCTTATTGCAAATATTGCTTGGTGTAGAGCCAAAAATATCTGTAAGTACTAATACTCCATCCCCGTCATCAATTTTTTTGCATATGCGTTGTGCTTCGAGCATCAATTCATCTGGATTGCAAGTGTTGGAGACAGATAGAGTTTCGCACTTTAGCGGTAGTTTGCCCAGCATGGTTTTCGCAGTAGCAAGAAGTTCTTTGCCTACGTTGCCGTGAGTGATGGTGAGAATTGAAACGGTCATCTAAGTTTCGAGATCGCGATGTCGTATAGAGACATGGGTGTCATTAAAATCATTGAATCGATTGGATAAATACTCAGTGACATGTACAGAACGATGGTGTCCGCCCGTGCAACCAATGGAAACACTCAAGTAACTGCGGTTTTCTGTTGCAAACAAGGGTAACCATGTTTCAATAAAATTCGAAATAGAATCGATCATTTGTTTAACTTCGTTATGTGATTGTAAATACTCAATGACTTCAGAGTCTTTGCCTGTTAATGCGCGTAGTGATTTCTCCCAATATGGATTGGGTAAACAGCGCACATCGAATACATAATCTGAGTCTTTTGGTACACCATATTTAAATCCAAAAGACTGCAATAATATAGTCAGTTCAGATGAATCTTTTTTACAAACTTGTTCGGTAATAATCGAGCGTAGCTCGCGTACATTCGTTGAAGTGGTGTCGATACGTAGATCAGCAAGCAATACTAGATCTTCGAGTATATGCTTTTCCATCTGGATTGCTTCAACCAGAGGCAGGCCATTTTTAGTTAAAGGATGTTTGCGGCGTGTTTCGCTGTAGCGCTGGATTAGCGTTTCTTCATTGGCTTCTAGATGTATTAGTTCTAGATCAATGCCTTGTTTTTTTATAGCGGTAACAATGTCTGGGAAAGAACCTATATCTTTACTAGCATTGCGCGCATCTACACCAATGGCTATTTTTTCATAGTACATGGAATCTGTACTAGTAGTTAAGTGTTCGATGCAAGTTAGCAGCATACTAAGTGGCATATTATCTATGCAATAAAAATCATCGTCTTCGAGTGTATTGATTGCGACGGATTTTCCTGAGCCAGATAGGCCGCTAATAATTACTAATTTAATGGTCATTTACTGCA
This sequence comes from uncultured Thiotrichales bacterium, assembly GCA_964468615.1. GTDB lineage: Bacteria > Pseudomonadota > Gammaproteobacteria > UBA4575 > UBA4575 > JABDMD01. The sequence continues at coordinate 8,339 of CAYXVH010000220.1, forward strand.
TCGATTTTTTTTGGCGTTCGATGAAATCTTCGCTGGCATTGTAGCCATTTTTTCTGAGCAAGTGATTTCGTACCGCAGCTTCGACCAACACTGCTAAGTTTCTACCAGGTGCTACAGGTAGGGAGATGGTTGGAATGTCTACACCAAGTGTATTGGTTTTTCGTTCTGAAAGTCTAAGTCGGTCTTCTATTTTTGGCACATTCATTTTTGGCGGAATTAATTCGATAATAAGGCGTAGAAATTTATTCGATTTTATCGCACTGTCACCATACATTTCACGAATATTGAGTACACCTAAGCCACGTACTTCAAGAAAGTTTTGTAATAATTCTGGACAAGCGCCATTTACCGTTTCTGGAGCAATGCGCGCAAATTCAGGTGCATCATCAGCAATTAACCGATGTCCGCGACTCACTAAATCTAGTGCAAGCTCGCTTTTACCCAAGCCACTTTGACCAGTAATTAACACGCCGACACTAATGACTTCCATAAATACACCATGCAGAATTTCTTTTTCTGCCAGTGCTTGGGTTAAATAGTGACGTAACTGATCTATTAATTCATTGCTAGATAGCGATGAGCAAATAATGGGCAAGTCATACTTTAATGACTGTTCTCTAAATTCTTCCGGAGGGCTAAGCCCATCACTGATAAAAATTGCAGCAGACTTTCTTTGGAATAGTTGCGTAAGTAGGTTTTGTAATATGTTTTCATCTGCTTTATTAAAAAACCTGAGCTCCGTCTCACCAAGAATTTGTGCTTGATTGGGGTGTATTAAATTAAAATAACCTACTAGCCCAATTTCTGAAGATGAAAACGATAAGCGAGTAAAGCCAAGGCCGCTATTCTTGTTTCCTGACCACCATTGGAGATCGAGGCTTTCTTGTTTGTGTTCAAACAGATCAATGGTTTTTAGCGCTACGCTGCTATCATTTTTGTTTGATGCTGTCATGTTGTGTAAACAGCTCTATTTGAATCTAAAGCAAGCGCATATTGCGCATGAATTATGCGGCAAGATGCTTTGGGTCTTGGGTAAGTATTTGGTATAGCTCTCTGGCATTACTAGATTTTCGAATTGAATTACGGAGTTGTTCATTGTCTAAAAGTTCAGCCAGGCTTGCTAATAGCTCAAGGTGGTCATCGTTCGAGTCTTCTGGCACTACTAAGCAGAATAAAAAGAATACAGGTTTGTCATCGCTAGCTTCATATTCTACACCTTCTTCTAGCTTTAGCGTGGTTACATTGATGTTTTCGATCCCTGGCACGCGGCAATGAGGTATAGCAATTCCTTCTCCTAGGCCTGTGCTACCTAGTTTCTCGCGTGCTAATAGTGCATCGAATACTTTGCTTTTGCTGAGATTGGTGTCCCGATACGCCAGCGTATCGCTTAACACTTCAAGCGCTGTTTTTTTGCTAGTTACAGAAGGAGAAAAAACCATCCCTTCTTCAGAGATAAAATCTTTGATTTGCATTGTGTGAGGAGATTAAAAATAAATTAATTTATAGCGTGATGCTCAACATCGCGTTGATGATGATCTTTTAGTTTTTCTTTATGTTTAACGATTTGTCTATCTAGTTTGTCAACTAAGCTGTCGATCGCAGCGTACATTCCTTCGTTTGATGCAGTTGCGAATATTTTGTTACCACTAACTTGAAGTGATGCTTCAGCATGATGTTCTAGTTTTTCTACTGTTAAGACTACATGAATATTAATTACGTGATCAAAATGTCGAGTGAGTTTTTCAAATTTTTTTTCTACATATTCTTTTAAAGATGAAGTAACTTTTAAATGTTGGCCAGTAATGTTTATTTGCATAATTATTCCCTCAATCATTCACAACAATAGTAAATCACAGTCGCGCATGGATTAAAACTGATTAAATTATTTGTTTTCTTTCGCTAGATGATGGTATGCCTATGGATTCCCTGTATTTAGCAATTGTTCGGCGCGCCACAGTTATGCCGTTTTGTGCAAGCATAGTCGCTATTTTGTTGTCGCTTAGCGGTTTAGCTTGTGGTTCTTCTTTGATCAATTTTTTGATCATGGCTCGAATTGCAGTAGCAGAACAAATTCCCCCATCATTTGTATTGACATGACTTGAGAAAAAGTATTTAAACTCGAAAACACCTCGCGCGCAGTCTAAGTACTTGTTTGTAGTCACTCGAGATATAGTGGATTCATGCAATTCTAGTTCTTCCGCAATATCTCGCAAAACCAATGGTCGCATAGCTTCTTCGCCATATTCAAAAAATGCTCTTTGGTGGCGTAATATAGAATTGGCTACACGCATTAAAGTTTCATTACGGCTTTGTAGGCTTTTGATAAACCAGCGTGCTTCTTGTAGTTGGTTACGTAAATATTCTGTGTCATTACTTTTGCTGGAATCTTTTATCAAACTTGAATACACATCGTTAATACGTAACTTCGGTGCACTCTCTGTGTTGAGCCGGACATGCCAAACTCCCTCGAATTTAGAAACGTAAACGTCAGGAACAATGTATTCAGATTTTTGTGTGTTTACTAGATCACCAGGTCTAGGATTTAATGATTGAATCAGTTTAATCGCATCTTCCACTTCTTCTAGAGGCAGCTTGGTGAGTTTAATAATTTGTTTGTAATTTTTAGTGGCAACTAGCTCAAGATATTTATCAACTAATAAGCGCGAGGTAGTGATAGAAGGAGTTTCATCGGTCATCTGCTGCAGTTGAATATTTAAACATTCTTGTAAATTTCTAGACCCAGAACCTATGGGGTCTAGACGCTGTACAAATTTCAGCACGGCCTCAACTTCATCTAACTCTAGTTCTTCATAGTCTTGTGTTAAATTTTCATAAATATTTTCTATTGATTCCTGTAGATAACCCGACTCATCTAATGCATCAATTAGCGTAATGGCAATTACATGGTCAAGTTCAGTGAGTGCGCTTAGTTCAAGTTGCCATAATAAATGTTCTTGTAGTGAGTCTTGATCGTCACCGCTTTGGTTTTCTAAATAGGCGGAATAATCTTCAGTTTTCTGTGTTGATGGTGTTGTGGGTTGACTGGGTTCGTAATAATCATCCCATTGACTATCAGTGGGTAACTCGTCAGGTAAGTTATTATTTGTGCCTAGCTCGGTAGCATCACTGACATCTTCTTTTGAAGGTTGATCTTCAGGGCTTGAGACCTCCGGTGCTTGATCATCTTCGGTCTCAAGCATGGGATTGGTTTCAAAGGCTTCTTGAATTTCAGCTTTAAGCTCCAATGAGGAGAGTTGCAGCAAGCGTATAGCTTGTTGCAATTGTGGGGTCATCGTTAACTGTTGACCTAACCGAACTTGAAGCGAAGGTTTCAGCATAATATTGATTATGGCACGGAAATTGCTTATTAAAAACTAAAAAAATCTACGGTTCATCGACTGAATACGACCCGTAGTAAGCTCTGCGGTGTGTTACGTGCAGATATTAATGAAAGTTAAATAAGAGATAGTGGTATTAGTTAAGAGTAAAGTTTGAACCGAGATAGGCGTCTTGCACTTCTTTGTTGTCCAATAAACTATTCGGTGTTCCTTTCGCGAGCATGCGTCCTTCGTTGAGAATATAGGCGTGGTTACAAATGCCTAAGGTTTCACGCACGTTGTGATCTGTAATCAATAGGCCAATGTCTTTGTCGCGCAGTTCTTTTAATATACGTTGAATATCTTTTACTGAAATTGGATCTACACCTGCAAAGGGTTCGTCGAGTAAAATAAATTTAGGTTGCATAGCAAGCGCTCTTGCAATCTCGGCACGCCTTCTTTCACCGCCCGACAAGCTTAAGCCTTTATGGTCACGGATATGTTCGATTTGTAAATCAGCAAGTAATGCATTGCATTGTTGTTTACGCTGATTCTTTTTTAGTGCGCCTCTTGCTTCTAGACTAACCAGAATATTTTGTTCTACCGTCAATCCTCGAAATATGGATGCCTCCTGAGGCAGATAACCAATGCCTTGTTTGGATCTAGTGTGCATAGGCATACGTGTAATGTCTTGCTCATCAAGCTTAATGTTTCCATCATTGCACTGTATAAGGCCCACCATCATATAAAAGCAGGTGGTTTTGCCTGCTCCATTGGGACCAAGTAAGCCTACAATTTCGCCGGATTTGATCTCAAGCGATACATTATCGACCACTACGCGAGATTTGAATTGTTTGCGCAAGTTTTCTGCGCTCATGGTATTCATATAAATATATTAGTAGTAATGACAGCTATTATTCGTTGGTGTTTTTTATTGTTGAGTGTCTTCTTTAATAGTTTCCGGAAAAACAGTGATATTTACTCGATCGTTGCCAGATGAGCTGCCAGCAGTAACGATTTCTTTATCTGTATAGAATGTAATCTTATCACTTGCAAAAGTATTGCCCGCTTCAGTTAGTTTTGCATTCGTGGTTAAAACAATTTTATTCCCTGTAATGCTGTAAACCATTTTTTCAGCTTCGGCATTAATCTTTCTTCCATCATCGGTAGTTTGTTTGAAGGTACTCAGTTTGCCTTCAGATATAATTTTCTGAACTTTTTTGTTTGCCGTCTCAAGTGTCACAATGTCACCCGTTAAAACGGTGCTGCCTTGAGTAATTTTTACATTACCACGATAGGTGCTAATGCCTGTGGCATCATTTATTTCTGCTGAATCTGCCTGAATATTAATCGGCTTAGTGGAATCATCTGTCAGTGCTATCGCACTTGAGATGAATATAGAATGTACTAAGAATACCGTTGCGAGTTTGATAATTATTTTAATTTTGTTTTTCATGTTTAACGATAGTGTCTTTAAGGATTATATTGACCTTTAACATTATTATGAAGATGCAGCACCTTATCGTTTAAATTCATGGTCATACCTAGGGCGGTAACTTGTTGAGAGCCGCGAGTAGCCGTCACGGCTAAATCTGTGGTCACTTGCTGTTTTTTTTGTGAAACTGTGAGCTTCTCGGTATAAATGCTTAATGGGACTGGCTCAGCATTTGTGCTTGGTTGTTCGATTTTTACATCACCAATTAAGGTAATCACATCATTCTCGTCATGTGTTTGACCTTTTTCAGAAGTGGCATAAATTTTACTGCCATTTTCGTTATAAATCACAATATCTGGTGAAGTAAACTCGCTTCTTTGTTGGTCATGATAGAGCCAATATTTAGGTGCTGACAATTCATATTGTGGTTGGCCAGTAGGGGAGTTAATAATCATTTTAATATTATCAAAGCTGACTGTAGGGGTGTTGTTTGACGCTGAAGGCGAAACGGTTTCTGTATAGCTGTCTCGCTGGCTTAAAAACGATAAGGTGAGTGCTGCTCCGACAACAATTAAACAGAAAATCCATACTAATCTATATGACATTTATTTTTTCACCATGTTATGTGGGAAAAATATGGTACATACTTAGCGATGGTATTAGTCATGGCCTTTGTATAGGTTATAGTTCAAAGCTTCCTCTAATAGACCTTGCGCATCCAGCAACAGTTCACAAATCTCGCGTACCGCACCATGGCCGCCCTTTGCGGAAGTTTCCCAATGTGCATGTTTTTTTACAAAATGATGTGCATTTGCTACAGCAATGGCCAAACCACAATGTGACATCACTTGTAAGTCAACAATATCATCCCCTGCAAAAGAGATTTGTTCTGGGCTTAAGTTAAGTTTATTTAGTAGCTGCTGAAATGCCGAATATTTATCAATACTACCTTGATAAACATGTTCAATATTTAGATCACGCATGCGATGTTCTAGTGCTTTGGAGCTGCGTCCGGTTATAACACCTACTTGTATTCCGTAATGTTGTAATAAGCGTATGCCATGACCATCTATAGTGCTGAAGGTTTTAATTTCTTCGCCCTGCGAATCAATATGGATATTTCCATTGGTAAAAACACCATCGACATCAAACAAGGCTAAGCGAATGGATTTTGCGCGTACTAGAATTTTTTGATCAGGCTTCATATTAAAATTAATCTATTGAGCTTGGGTATAAATTAGATATATGTATGCTGCATATCCAGCAATAAATAGTAGTCCAAATCCTCGCGGAATGAGTTTTTTACGTAAGAAAATCAGCACCAGTAAAAATAATACTCCTGTGGCAATTAGCATAACAGGATAGTCGCGTGTAAAAATCTGCTCTGGGAGATTATAAGTAGCAATCAAGCTTGCAGTTGCGGTTACACCAAGGGTGTTGAAAATATTTGACCCTACGATATTGCCGAGTGCGAGTTCGCCATGCTTCTTCATCGCACTGGCAATGCAGGTCGCCAACTCTGGCAAACTAGTGCCGAAAGCAACAATGGTAAGACCAATAATTAAGTCGCTTACACCTAGTTGTAGTGCAATTTCTATTGCACTCCACACCACTAATTTTGAGCTTGCTAAAAGGATCGCGAGGCCAATGAATAATCTTGTAACAATTTTGGAGAGAGCTGGGTTAAGAGCTGGCGATGTTGCGTCTGTCGAGTTATCTGTTTGTTCTTCAAAACATGAGAGCAGATAAAGTGTGAAAATTAATGCAATAGCTAATATAACACCATCAACAAAACTTAATTTTTGGTCAAAAATTAACAGACTAAATAAAGCAGTTGCGGCAAGTAACAATAAGAAATTTTTTCGTATTAACTCTGCGTCGATTCTGATTGCTAACATACAAAGCGTAACGCCTAGCACTAGCAATATGTTAGTAATATTAGAACCAATCGCATTGCCAATTGCGAGCCCTGCATTTCCTTGCCATGCTGATAATGCTGATACCAATAGTTCAGGTGCAGAGGTGCCAAAGCCAAGGATGACAATGCCAATTAAAATTTTTGAGATGTTAAAATGTTTGCCCAACAGTAGTGCATTATCTGCGAAAGTATTTGCACTCCACATTAGGAGTAAAAACCCTATTACAAGGGCAGCAATAAAGATCAACATATGTACGCTTAAGGCTTGTTTACTTAGTTAATTAGTTGAATTGATAGTAACTAGTGGGTGAGTACGTCGCCAAGCATACTATAAGCAGGTATGATGTTTGCCTGTTTTATGTGGTAATTATATAGAAATTTCGCACTCATTTTGTGCTAGCTATAAGTAAGAGTAAGAGTAAGAATAAGAATAGTGGAATCGATCGTACAAATCCGTGACCTGCATTTTGCCCACGGTACGCACAAAATCTTCAACGGCATCAGTTTGGATATTCGTGCTGGGCAAATTACTGCTTTTATGGGTCCGAGTGGAACGGGTAAGACTACTTTGTTGAAAATCATCGGTGGTCAGTTGCGCCCACAGCAAGGAAGTGTGCAGGTGTTTGGCGAAGATGTTCATAAAGTTGGTCAAAATACACTTTATGCAGTTCGCAAACAGATGGGCATGTTATTTCAAAGTGGCGCTTTGCTAACCGATCTGAACGTGTTTGAAAATGTTGCGTTTCCGTTACGAGAACATACGCAATTGCCAGAACAAATCATGCGCGACTTGGTGTTATTAAAACTAGAGGCAGTTGGTTTGCGCGGTGCGCGCAAGCTTATGCCGAGTCAGTTATCGGGTGGTATGGCGAGACGTGTAGCTTTAGCGCGTGCAATTGTTTTAGATCCTTCAATGATCATGTATGACGAACCCTTCACCGGGTTAGATCCGATCACCAAGGGAACCATTGTGACATTAATAAAAGAATTGAATGAAAGCATGGGCCTCACCAGCGTCATCGTTTCACACGATGTGGATGAGACCTTATCTATTGCTGATTATATTTATGTTATCTCCGAAGGCGAGATTGTTGAATCCGGCACATCTGCTGATTTATCCACAAGTTCTTCAGAGTGGATGCAGCAATTTTTGCAAGGACTTCCAGATGGGCCAGTTCCATTTCATTATCCTTCCGATAATTTTAAAGAAGATTTATTAGTAGGCAGATAATGGTTGCGGCGACTTTACAAAACATTGGCAGTTGGGCGCTGGGCTTATTTGAAAATCTGGGTCGCGCATCAATATTTTTTGCGAAAATAATTACCGCAATTCCACATGCATTGACGCGACCAAGATTGATCATCAGAGAAGTTTATTCCATAGGTGTTTTGTCTCTAACCATCATTGTTGTATCTGGTTTGTTCGTAGGCATGGTGCTGGGTTTGCAAGGCTATATAACTTTGGTGGACTTTGGGGCAGAAGAGTCACTAGGCGTGGTGGTAGCGATGACCTTAGTGCGCGAACTGGGTCCCGTAGTGACTGCATTACTATTTGCTGGCAGAGCAGGTTCAGCATTAGCCGCTGAAATAGGATTAATGAAAGCAACTGAGCAACTCTCCAGTATGGAAATGATGGCGGTGGATCCGATTAAACGCATTATTACACCGCGTTTTATCGGTGGCTTTATATCTGTGCCATTGCTTACCGCGATTTTCACTGCAGTGGGTATATTGGGCGGAAGATTTGTCGGTGTAGGCTTGCTAGGAATTGATGAAGGTTCTTATTGGTCACAAATGCAGGCCAATGTAGATCTTATTGACGATGTTGCAAATGGCATGATCAAGGGTGTGGTATTTGCCATTGCTTGTGTTTGGATTGCTTTATATAAGGGCTATGATGCAATGCCAACTGCAGAAGGAATTAGTTTGGCCACGACGCACACAGTGGTTAACTCTGCACTAGCGGTGTTGGGTTTAGACTTTGTATTAACTGCTTTAATGTTCGGCAACTTGTAAACATTTTTAATAGTTTATTAATAAGAACTTATTAGATAAGTATAAGAATTAGGAAATAAAATTATGACAACGCGTTTTATCGAAACGATGGTGGGGCTTTTTGTAGTGCTTGGAGCGCTAGCCTTATTTATGTTGGCGATGAAAGTCAGCAATTTAAGCAGGCTTACTAGTAAAGACGGTTACGAGGTGTCGGCCTATTTTGAAAACATTGGCGGTTTAAAGGTGCGTTCACCAGTAACCGTGTCTGGCGTACGAGTAGGACAGGTTATTGAAATTGTTTATGACTCCAATCGGTACGAGGCTGAAGTAGTGATACGCCTTGAAGCAGCGCATGATTATTTTCCAATCGATACGACCGCAAGCATTTATACTGCTGGTTTGTTAGGCGAGCAATATGTAGCCTTAGAGCCAGGAGCAGAAGAGGATGTGATTATCGCTGGCGACACTATAGAATTAACTCAATCAGCGCTGGTTTTAGAGGAGATAATTGGCAAAATTGTTGTCAAACTAACGTCTGAATAATATTAACTACAAATAAGTTGTTGAATTATTTGCATAACTGTTGAATTTAGGGAGATTCATTGTGATCAAAATTAGTCTAATAAGCGATAAGCATTGGTCTAAAACTTATGCTCGAATTTTAGTATCCATGGGTGTCATGTTGGTGGTACTTGGCACCGATGCATGGGCTATTGATGATCGTACACCTGAGCAAATTGTTGAAGACACTTCAACTACTGTCCTTAACACTATAAATGAAGATAACGATCGTCTTCGTGAAGATCCAACATTAATAAATCAGCTGATTAATGACACCGTGATACCAATTATTGATTTAGGTTCGATGGGTAAATTGATACTTGGAAAATATTGGAAAAAAGCCAGTGAAGAGCAACGCGCAAGTTTCATTGCCGAATTTAAAGATATGTTGATTCGCACTTATGCTAAATCATTGGTGGACTATGGGCATGCCAAAGTTAATGTCCTTCCTGCGCGTGGTAAACAGGAAGGAAAATATTACACCGTGCAATCCGAGCTTGATGTAGGCTCCGGTAAGCCACCTTTACAGGTTGCCTATATATTTCGTAAGAATAAACAAACTGAATGGAAAGTATTTGACTTAGCGGTTGACGGCTTAAGTTTGGTTAAAAATTTCCGCACTAGTTTTGGTCAAG
>CAYXVH010000221.1:0-3089 GCA_964468615.1 uncultured Thiotrichales bacterium
TCTCAATCTGTATATCCTTCAGTAAAGGCTCTAGCTATCCTAGTAGATTCTAGTTGCCTTTTTAGGCCCCCAATCTCTCTTTCCTAAGCCCGTCTCAACGGACAAATAGCCAAAGTAATTGACGTTTAATGCGTCATTACATTCGGCGATACCTTTTAGTTTTTCATCGTTACGTTTATGCGTAACACCTATATGAATAGGTATTTAGGAAAGAATTATGAAATTTATTACATACTCGATTACGATAGTTATAGTTTTCGTGTTTCTTATTGGTTGCACCTCGGTTCCAAATGACTTGGGCCGAAGCGATGTTGATAAGCTGATCGGTGAAAGAGGTTTGCCAGTTGATACAGAAACATTGAAGGCCAATAAAGACGACTTTATTAATTCATTAAAAGCAGAACCGTTAACTGCCGAAAGTGCAATTCGAATTGCTTTAGTAAACAACACAAAACTTAAGGCAACCTATGCAGAATTAGGGATTGCCGCTGCAGATGTTTATGAAGCAGGACGGATTCGCAATCCCATTTTCCATTTCTCAACTTTAGATACGAATGAGTCAGGTGAACGCAACAAAACAACATTTGGCTTAATCACTTCTTTTACAGACATGATTACGCTGCCATCGCGCAAAAGATACGCAGAAGGTGAATTTTCCACAGTGAAGCAAACCATTGGTGCCAAAGTGTTGAATACTGCAGCAGAAGCTGAGGCTGCATTTTACAATTATGCTGCATCGAAACAGGTTTTTAAACTTCGTGAGCAAATTGCTAAAGCCGGGGGACTTTCTCTTGGTTTAGCAAAGCGCTATTTCAAGGCTGGAAATTTATCACGCCGTGAATTAGCGATTGAACATGCCGCGGCTTCAGAATCCAAGCTTGCTTGTTTAGAAGCCGAAGCTGATGCCTACGAAAAACGTACTGAGCTTGCAACAATATTAGGCCTTTCAGTAGCAGATGCATGGGATTCACCAGCGCAATTACCAGTGCCTTTAGAGCAAGAGGATGACCTTAATAATCTCATCAATCTTGCAAAAGAGTCTCGTCTTGACTTAGCTGCAGCAATTTCTCGCATTGACCTTCTTGCAGACCGGCTTGGTGTTACAAACTGGACACGATGGTTAGGTGACTTGGATGTTGGTATTGAACATGAAAAAGAGACCGATGGCGCAGAACTTACCGGCCCAACGATTGAATGGGAAATTCCAATTTTCTCTCAGAATCGTGATAAGAAACTTCGCGCTAGTGCAGAACTACAGATTGCAATTGCTGAAGCTCAACACTTAAACCTTGATGTTGAAAATGGTGTTCGTTTAGCACATGCCGCAACTCAAAATACCAAAATACGTGTAAAAGAATATCGTGACCAACTCATACCTGCTCGCATTGAAGCTGTAAAGCGTGCTCAAGAAGAAGAAAACTTTATGTTAATAGGAATCTTTGAGCTTATTGAGACTAAACAGGAAGAATATGACGCGTACCAAGGTTATCTCGAAATAGTTCGTGACTACTGGTTAGCACGAACTGAACTTGCTAATGCAGTCGGCAACACTTTACCGAGTAGTGTAAATGTAGGTAAAGAGCATCTCGATGTTGAAGAGTACATCGCACCTAAATCAAGTGGCATGGATCACTCAGAACACGAGAGTATGGATCATTCCAAACATGAAGGCATGGATCATTCAGATCACAACATGGAAAGCAGTTCAAATAAGTCTGAGCCTAAAGATGAGAATGATGCTCATAGCAACCATTAAAAGTTTTAAATATTAGGAGAATACCAATGACATCACGACGAGATTTTTTATCCTACACAGGTATGGGTGCATTAGCTGCAACCGTAGCCCCAAGAGCAACAGCAGAATCTATCCAGCTTGCAGCTACTACAAGTACAGTAGCAAAAAATAATAATGGAAGTAAATCCTACACTCCAGTACGTACACTGAATGGTTGGACCCTCCCCTACAAAATGAAAAACGGAGTCAAAGAGTTTCATTTAGTAGCTGAAGAAATAGAACATGAATTTGCTCCAGGAAGTACAGCTAGATGTTGGGGTTATAACGGCACAACACCTGGACCTACGATCGAAGCAGTCGAAGGAGATCGTGTCCGCATATTTGTTACAAACCGTCTAAAAGAACACACAACTATTCATTGGCATGGGTTGTTACTACCAAGTGGCATGGATGGTGTAGGTGGATTAACACAAAAACAAATTGGCCCAGATGAAACGTATGTTTATGAATTTACGCTCAGGCAACATGGCACACAGATGTACCACCCACATGCAGATGAGATGACACAAATGGCTGTAGGTATGATGGGCATGTTTATTATTCATCCACGAGATGGCGAAAAAACACCTATCGATCGGGACTATTGTTTCCTTACTCATAATTGGGCCATGCACCCAGGAACGTATCGCCCAGATCCATCTGTGTTACAAGATTTTGATTTATGGACATTCAATAGCAAAGTTTTCCCAGTAATTGATCCGGTAGTTGCACGAACAGGTGAACGAGTAAGAGTCCGAATTGGTAACTTATCTATGTGGAATCATCCTATTCATATGCATGGTGTTCAGTTTTGGGTGACAGGTTCTGACGGTGGTCGCTGGCCAAATACACGGTGGCGACCTGAAACAACCGAAATTGTAGGTGTTGGCCAAACACGTGACATTGAATTTATAGCTGAACCAGGTGATTGGGCATTTCATTGTCACATGTCACATCACACAATGAATGCTATGGGTCATAAGATTCCAAACACATTAGGTGTGGACCAATCTGGTATTGATAAAGAAATACGGAAAATGTTGCCTGGATTTATGGCTATGGGCGAGCATGGAATGGCAGAACACCAAGACCATGTAGACATGGGTCATCATCAAGGACCAGAAAATACTTTGGCAATGATGACGGGCGTAGGACCATACGGAAACATTGAAATGGGTGGAATGTTCACTACAGTGAAAGTTCGTGACAATTTACAACATGGCGACTACAGCGACCCAGGTTGGTACAAAGCACCTACAGGCACAGTTGCTTCAAAAATAAGTAGTGATCCAAATTTCGGAAATCCAATACGGAC
>CAYXVH010000222.1:0-8931 GCA_964468615.1 uncultured Thiotrichales bacterium
CCCCAAGCATTCAAAATACTTAGTCATAGGCGCTGGGATACATGGGCTGAGCACTGCATATCATCTTGCATTACAACTTAAAGCACGTGGTATTGGCAGTGGTAAAGATATTGTAATTATTGATAAAACAGACGTGGGTGCAGGGGCCTCTGGCATAGCGTGTGGAGTGATTCGAAATAATTATTTTCAACCTGCGATGCGCGAGTTGATGGCGCATAGTGTCGACGTTTGGGAAAGCGATCCAAAAGCCTTTAGTTATTATCCGGTAGGGTATATTCAAGCTGCCCCTGAAGTTATGCATGAAAATGTTGCGAGCATTGCTCAGCAACAAAATGATATTGGTTATGAATCAGTATTCGTTGAAGGCGAAAAGCAATGCAGTGATTACATGAAGGATATTTTTAATGATTGGCAGGCTAAAAACATTACAACCATTTTGCATGAGAAGCGTGGTGGTTATGCAAACAACTTACCCAGCATGAAAGGGCTTGCAGCCAAAGCTAAAGACGAAGGCGTGCAAATTATTTCAAATGTTCAGGTCACTGGATTTAAAAGTGACTCGGCTACTAGCGCAATTAAAGAGGTAGAAACTGATCAAGGCAACATTGCATGTGATTATGTAATTGTGGGTGTAGGGCCTTGGGTGAAAAGTATTTGGGAGATGTTGGAACTGCCTAAAGCTATTGATGTGAAAGGGCTGGATGGCAAGGTGCATCACGATATACCTATGTGGGTTTATTGGTCTTTGCAGGAAGGTACCTTAGGCGTTGATCCTAATTTACAAAAAACGAATTCTGGAGATTTTCCACCTGTTGTACATGTAGATACCGATGCACCACTTTATTCCGATGCCGATGGCAAACTGATAACGGATCAGTTGTGGGGTATTTATTACAAACCCGACTTTAACTTTGGTGGTGTACAAGGTGGTGCTGCACCATTCAAGATTAAAACGGATCCTGATGATGTAAAAGTAGATCCGTATGGACCTGATTCGCCTGATTATATTGTTGATGAAAAATTTGCAGAAATGTGGGTGTCCGCATTAGCGCATTGTCAAAAGCGTTTTGAAGGCACATTACCAAAATATAAGAACGAAGCCTCGGGTGGAATCGGAGCGTTTACCCCAGATAGTTTTCCAATTTTTGATGTGTTCCGTGATAACTGTTACATCATTGCGGATTCAAACCATGGTTACAAAATGATTGGTATTGGCAAATTGGTAGCAGAAGAAATTGTAAGTGAAAAACAAGCGCTGCTTGAACCATTTCGTTTCACTAGGTATGCAGCGGGCAAATTACATCCAGTTTCTAACAGCCCATATCCATGGAGTTGATATAAGAGGGATAGGTGAGTTTGTTTTATTGACTATATAATTTAGTACAACATAGTTATGAGTATAAGTATGGAAAGTTGGAATAAAAAAAAGTTGGAATAAAAAATAAGGGTCTTAACTTAATAGTTCTTATTAAAAGTAAGGGCAGAATAATTAAAATAGTAATGAGGAGTTCAAGATGACACAAGATAGTACAGATCTAGAACAACATGTGAATGCACCCGGCCGAGATGACCTAGTTAAACAGGTTAGAGAAAAAATAAATGAAACTGGAGTCGACTATATCTATTACCAGTTTATATCGGTCACGGGCCGAATTATGGGTAAAGGTATTCCTTCGGCTCACTGGGAGCGTCTTGCTAAAACCGGATTTCAACTGGTATATGGTTCGACGGCCAACCTGTTCGTCGATCGTCACGGACAATATATTGGCTACGGTGCCGAATCATCGGAACTGGTAGGCATTCCTGACCCGGAAACCTTTATGCAGCTTCCTTGGGACAAACGCGTAGGTCGTGTGTACTGCACCCTGTTCCGCAACCGTGAGGAGCGCGAGAATCCAGGTGGCGCGCTAAGTTCGGATTGCCGTGGTAATTTGCGTCGCATCCACCAAGAATTTGAAGACAAGCATGGCCTGAATATGCGTTGCGGTACCGAGCCGGAAATGATGTGGCTCAAGCGTGGCGCTGATGGTAAACCAGACGGTGGTGTCACCAAGCCATTCTGTTACCACATCGACCAGTTTGAAGAATTACGTCCCACGTTCATGAAGGTGATTGAATATTCTCAGCAAATGGGTCTCGATATCATCCAGGGTGATCACGAAGACGCACCCGGACAACTTGAACTGAATACGCAATACGATCTCGTACTACGTAATGCCGATCGTTTAACGACTTATCGTCAAATCTGTGCACAGGTAGCACGTGAAGATAACCTGATTGCCTGTTTTATGCCGAAGCCATTCATGGGTGTTGCAGCTTCCGGTTGTCACCACAACATGTCGTTGTGGCGTGGTGGCAAAGATGTTGTGAATAAGCTGGGTTTTGATTCCTTAGCTGGTTTGGAGGGTTCATTCACTTACCGTGAGGGTGGTGAAAATACTTTCATGCCCGATCCATCAATCGACGAACGCGCACCGGGCCCAATTGGCCTGTACTCCATTGGTGGTGTGATTAAACACCTTGGCGCTTTGACTTCGATCGGTTCGCCTTCGGTTAACTCCTACCGTCGTTTATGGGATACCGGTTTCTGGGCACCGATTTTTGCGGATTGGGGTTATCAAAATCGAACCTGCGCGTTGCGTGTGTCTGCACCAGGCCGTTTTGAATATCGTTCAGTTGATTCGATGGTGAATCCGTACTTAATGGGTAGCGCCTTATTGAAAGCCATGGATGATGGTATCGACAATAAACTGGAACCAGGCGAAGCCGAAGAACGCAACATCTATGAAGCCATTCAAGCGGGTAAGAAGGTTAAGAAATTACCCATGTCGCTGGGCGATGCACTGAAAGAACTGAGTAAAGACGAAGTCATTAAGTCCGCTATGCCAGGTGATATGTATAGGGTTTATGAACACTACAAACGAGATGAATGGGAACGATTCAACCATACTGTCACCGAGTGGGATCTTGAAACCTATCTTGATGTCTTGCCTTAATAAAAAGATTAAACAGGAGATTTTGTTATGTGTGGAATAGCGGGACTTATCTGGAAAGGTAAGAGTTCAAATATCGGTTCAGAGATGACCTCGATGCTTCAGGCTCTGAAGCATCGAGGGCCAGACTCTACCGGTTTTGCGTTGTATGGAAACGCTGACAAAAAACAATATGTGATGCGATTCATCACCGCAGAGCAAGAAGCCATGAAATCAGGTTTTGATATTCAAGCTGAAGTGGAAGCGCGTGAAGAAGCAGTAGAAGCACGCCTTAGAGAATCTGGTGCGAAGATTAACGAACAACATGCTTCAACGGATTATTCGCATCGTTATACATTCAGTTTTGATGGAGATTTGCGTCGTCTAATTGACTACATCGAAGATATTGATGGTGTGGAAGTGCTTTCGGTTGGAAATGCTCTGGAATTAATCAAAGATCTCGGTGATGCCGAAACGGTTTCTGATCAATATAAATTAGATGGTTTTCAAGGCACGCATAGCATTGGCCACACACGTATGGCTACTGAATCTGATGTTGATATTCGTTCTGCACATCCTTACTGGGCGTATCCATTTTCAGATGTGTCTGTGGTGCACAATGGCCAACTTACTAATTACTGGACCAACCGACGTGCCTTAGAACGTAGTGGTCACCGCTTTATGTCGAATTGTGATTCGGAATTGATTGCGGTGTATTTAGCCGATCGAATTAGTCAAGGCGATGATTTGGAAACAGCAATGAACAGCTCAGTGGAATATTTAGATGGTGTGTTTTCTTATCTAGTAGCTACCAGTGATCAACTAGGTATGGCAAAAGATGTCATGGCTGCCAAACCAATGGTGATTTACGAAAGTGATGAGTTTGTGGGTTTAGCCTCAGAAGAGATTGCAATCCGTAGCATTTTCCCTAGAGAAATCGATACATTTGATCCATATGAAGGCGAGGTACGAGTATGGCAAGCATAAATAAGGAACAAACATCCCAAGAGATGGGGATGCATGCCGAGCAATTGGCAGGGCGAACCCAGCAAATGTATTTCTCTGCTTCTGAAGAAGAGAACTTCACCTATGCATATGCGCACGATGTTGACTTCAATAAAACTGCCGAGTTTGACTGCGAGAAAATGAGCAACGCAGAAGTGAATATCAAAATTCGTGAATTGATGAAGCAAGGACATGGCACCATCACCGTAAAAAATCCCATGGGTAAACATGCTCTTGGCGTTGGGATTCTGAATCGACTCAACCTGAATTTTGAAGGTAGTTTGGGTTACTTTGCAGTGGGATTGATTGATGGACCCAATGTTCATATTAACGGTCGTGTCGGTTGGTCATGTGGTGAAAACATGATGGCCGGAACGGTATTAATTGAAAAAAATGCTGGCTCAACATTTGGTGCTGCAATTCGTGGCGGTGACTTGGTTTGTAGAGGCAGTGTTGGATCACGCACGGGAATTGATCAAAAAGGTGGCACCATCATTGTTGGTGGAGACACCGGTGCGTTCACGGGTTTTATGATGCAACGCGGACGGATGATTTTACTGGGTAATGCGAGTAGCAACCTCGGCGATTCTATGTATGACGGCACCATTTATATTGCCGGCAAGATAAAAAGTTTAGGTGTCGATGCTGTAGAAGGGGAAATGACTGAACTAGATATTCGTTATCTAAAAAGTAAACTTGCTTTGTACGGAATGGAAGCGCCAAACGGTGTTGAAAACATCACAAAGATTGTTTCTGGAAAACAATTGTGGAATTACGACAACTTAGAACCAACTGAGAAGAAACTGGTGCTCTAATAACTGAAGTTGAGGATAAAATTATGTCTGTAAAAGACGATGCAAAGAAATATCATTTAGGTAGCAGTTACGTATTCCCGCCGGAGGTTATGAATGACATTCATGTAAAGGCTGAGTTGGGTCGATACCGAATGCGCGGATTTTCTTTATTCAAAAAGATTCCGAGCTGGGATGATTTAACTTTTATGCCAGGCACACTGACTCGTTTTGTAATTGAAGGTTATCGTGAAAAATGTGAAACCAAAACAGTAATTGGTCCAATGGCTAAACGCCCACTTGTGTTGGATATACCGGTTTATATTACCGGTATGAGTTTTGGTGCCTTAAGTTATGAAGCAAAAACAGCTTTAGCGCGTGGCGCAACCATGGCGGGTACTGCAACCTGCTCTGGTGAAGGTGGCATGATTCCTGATGAACGTCGTTACTCTTCAAAATGGTTTTACCAAGTAATTCAATCACGTTATGGTTTTAATCCAAACCATTTGCGTCTCTGCGATGCGGTAGAGTTTTTTATAGGACAAGGTTGCAAGGTTGGTTTAGGTGGTCACTTGATGGGTCAAAAAGTGACGGATCAAGTTGCTGAAATGCGTTCTTTACCTGCAGGCATTGATCAACGTTCTCCTGCGCGCCATCCGGATTGGCTAGGTCCGGATGACCTCTCGTTAAAGATCCAAGAAATTCGTGAGGCGACCGATTGGCAAATTCCAATTCAGTTGAAGCTGGGTGCGGCACGTGTGTATGACGATGTTCGCATGGCCGCCAAAACGGGACCCGATTCTATTTTTATTGATGGTATGGAAGGCGGAACCGGTGCGGGACCGCACCTGGCAACAGAAGATACCGGGGTTCCAGGTATTGCAGCGATTCGCCAAGCGAGGCGTGCTATTCAAGATGTAGGTATGGAAGGTCAAATTTCTTTGGTCTACGCCGGTGGTATTCGCAATGGTGCTGATGTGGCTAAAGCGATTGCCTTAGGTGCTGATGCTTGTGCTATTGGACATTCATCATTAATGGCGTTGAATTGTAATAAAGATATTCCGGAAGCAAATTTTGAAGAAGAAATGGGTGTTGAAGCGGGACATTGTTATCACTGTCATACGGGTCGTTGTCCAGTAGGTGTTACCACGCAAGATCCAGAATTACGTAAACGCTTAAATCCAGATGAAGCAGCAATTCGAGTTTATAACTTTTTGCACACCCTAACCATTGAAGCGCAGTTGTTTGCGCGTGCTTGTGGAAAGACCAATATTCATTCACTGGAACCTGAGGATCTTGCAGCTTTGACTATGGAGGCATCGGCCATGGCGCAAGTACCACTGGCTGGTTCACAGCATACTGTTGGCCGTCCTGATATGACGCGTTTCTAAATTGATTTCACTTTGTAAAAATATTGGAGAAGATCATGAGTGATAAAAATATAGACCATTTTATAAAATCAGATGGGCTTGATGAAGAACGAGAAAAAATGATCGGCCAGCATATTGGTTACCGTTACGATGTAAATTTGGTGCCTGATTTAGAATTGTTAACCCCGTTTTTAAAAAAATATATTGAATTAATGGGTTGGTCAGATCTGAACTGGCTTGAAGATGTGCATATGGGTTATGAAGAAAATCGTGCTGCAGTGTTTGATCGCAATATAAACGGTTGGGTTACTGTGCCTGAGGATTTGAAATTATCTGATAACCAGCAAGAGCGTGACATGGTTGCGCGTGAGTTATTGGTTAAATTTCAAATGTCCAAAAATCATCCAATGGTGGATTTGCGAAAAGCGTATCAAAAGTTTGATTAGCCTAATCTTTGTAAAATAAAAGCAGCATCCAATAAAACCGAATCCGCTACTGCCGTCCATAGTTTCTTATAGCGTAGTTGTATAAATTTTGCTGTTTTAAGAAGCTTATGCAAATTAATAGAGTCTAGATATGAACGAAGAAACTGCTGAGCAGCAATTACGTACTCATTTTCTTGGTTGGCAATGCAGAATTCGTCAGCACGCCGTGCGTATGGAAGAAGGTAAGCCTTCGCAAGGTATGCAACCAACCGTAGTGGTAGATGATGAAGTAATCACAAACCTAACCGTTTTAATTAATAAAAAAGAATTAGCTGAACTGGTAACTGAGTTTAGTTATATGTATAAAAAAACGGATGACCCAGCATTACGTCGTAAAGATTTATTGAAAGTTTTGGTTGCAGGGTATTTTCAGCAACTGGAAGAATTTTCAGATCGTTTGACGGCTTTATTTTCACCAAACTCTGAAATCACTCATAAACTTTTAGAGAATAAGAATGTATTGCTATATTTTAATCAGCAAAATCAGCAATATAAAATTCCATGTTCGGTGCAAGAATTGAATTCAGAAGAACCTGAATACCAAGCTACTTTCTGGCACAACTCAATATTTAACGCTAATCTTCCAGCCGATGTCCGCATCCTGGTTTTTGCGCCAGACTGGTCCGCGACGCAAGCTGAGCCTTTGCCGAACCAACTCGCGGTTGCCATATAGTTCCCACATAGTTTTGTGAGTAATTCTACGAATCAAGCCTATAGAATTCATACAGGCAATTGCCTATGTGGAGCCGTGCGTTATAAAGTTACTGGACCTTTGCGCGATGTGGTGAATTGTCATTGTAGTTTGTGTCGCAAGTTTCACGGTCACTACGGTGCTTACACTGCGGCACCGCGTGAAAACGTATTCATTAAAAATGAAAATAATCTTCTCGCCTGGTATCGAGGAATGAATAATCATGCGCGCAGAGGATTTTGTGTTGTTTGCGGATCAAGTTTATTTTGGGATTTGGAAGATGCTGCTACATTAAGTATTGCAGTAGGCACACTAGATCAACCTACTGGTCTAACTACAACGACTCATATCTATACGGCAGACAAAGGAGATTATTATGATTTATCTGAGGGTCTCCAGGAATTTCCTCAAGGTTTAGGTGAATCTAAATACTCCGTGAGCTAGTTCAGCTGATAATTGTTATTCAGAGCTGTAATACACACCTAGGTTAATCGCAGATTATTCGCCAATATTTTCTATAGTGGAAATTTGTTGAGAGAAAATATGTGGCTCAGTAGTTGGGAGTTTGCAAACACCTTGTTCGCAAACATAAGCTGTCGTTTCCCCTTGCATGGCCAGTTTCCCTTTAGCTAAGGGAATACTCTTGCCAACTTTATTTTGTTCACTGCCCTCAGATAGAACAACTAATATTTTATTTGGTATATAGCTTGTTCTATATTTTTTTATAAAACGCTCTGCATCTTGTTTTTTATCTTTCGGAGTGACAATAACAATTTCTTTTGGATTGTCTAAGTAATAATCCACAGCAAGAATCATTTCAGAAAGAGCGGTCGGTCTCTCCATTAGGAGTTGATTAGCTGATTTAAATGCTTTGTCTGCTCGCATGCGATATGAATCGTTAGACGTAAATTCATTTAATCGCAATAGATTAAGTACGGCTACAGAATTACCTGAAGGCTCAGCACCGTCAAAATAAGGCTTTTCTCTAACTAGGAGGTTTTCATGGTCATCGCTGGTCATAAAGAAGCCTCCATTCGCGTCATCTTCATAATGTTTGGAGAGTGTGTTATCAAGTTCTATCGCAAAATTAAGCCATTCAATCTCATGAGTTGCTTCGTAAAGATCTAAGGTCGCAGCGGTGTAAAATGCATAATCGTCAAGATAGGCATTATGTTTGTGCGTATCATCTTTATAGCTTCGAAATAATCTGCCCTCCTTCATTAAATGCATTTTAATAAATTTAGCAGCCAGCACGGCGCGTTCAATATATTTTTGTTCACCAAGAATTAATCCAGCACGTGCATAAGCAGAAATCATTAGACCATTCCAAGCAGTTAATATTTTTTCATCTCGAATAGGATGAGGTCTTTTACCACGTATCTTATAAAGTTTTTCTTTGGCGTTGGTAATAATAGCTTCTAGTTTTTTAATAGATATGTTGAGTTCTTTTGCGATAACTGTTTTATCCTTGGGTGTATGCAGAATATTGCGACCCTCAAAGTTTCCATTATCTGTTGTTGAAAAATAGCTTTTTACAATGATTGATGTTTCTTTTTCTAGCGCCTGATCTAATTCATTTTCAGTCCAGGTAAAAAAATAGCCTTCTTCGCGACGGTT
>CAYXVH010000223.1:0-16883 GCA_964468615.1 uncultured Thiotrichales bacterium
CTTTGCCTTGTGCAATCGCGAGTAAAATATCTTCGGAAGTGGTAAGACTTAAGTCGTTATCAATCATGTGTGTCGATTCCCATTGCTTATCTGAGTCGTGCAAAATAAATCCTCTATCTATTTGCACCGGGCCACCGGCATAAACTGGGTCATGATTGTGAATGGATTTTCGTGACTTATTTTCTGTATCTTTGCTATCAGATTCTGTTACATCTAAATTGCTGAGTAACTCATCAACAAAAAGTGTAGTGGGCTGATTGATGATGATGCCCATTGCACCATCTTGGTTGTGTTCACAAATTAATGTGACAGTGCGAGAAAAATTGGGGTCTTCCATGCTTGGCATGGCGATGAGTAATTGCTTGGTCAGATTTTCTGACATTCTATATTTACTGTACCGTTTATTTGGTCATGTTTATTGTGTAAGCAGGGTGTTGTCTTTTCCAAACAACCAGGTTCGGGTAATCATTAACTGGTCGTAGTTCTCATGCATCTCAGGCGGAAAAGATTGATATGGAGACGCGATATTAACAATTCTTTTGGCTGATTCATCCAGCATGGATTTGCCAGCAGATGATCGTACTTCCATAAATTCCACAGTGCCATCATGATTTAAAAGCACACTGAGTATCAATGTCCCAGATAGATGATTATTTCTAACCTCATCGGGATAATTTAAGTTGCCAACTCGCTCCACTTTTTCCACCCATTCGCGGACGTATGTCGCTTCGGTAGCCGTTTTGGCGCTGAGTGTATCGATATAGTTCACTCTTGGGCGCTTGGCGTAATCGTTTTCCTCTTGGCGTAATTCTGCAACTAATTTAGCTAATTCTAATTGTTGCTCAGAAATTTTTTCTTGATAATCGAGGCTGGGTTGCTTGGGAGTTTCAGTTGCTTCACTTGCAAACACACTGGTAGGCGCATCATTCTGT
This sequence comes from uncultured Thiotrichales bacterium, assembly GCA_964468615.1. Taxonomy (GTDB): domain Bacteria; phylum Pseudomonadota; class Gammaproteobacteria; order UBA4575; family UBA4575; genus JABDMD01. The sequence continues at coordinate 933 of CAYXVH010000223.1, forward strand.
ATGATTAGCTGCTCATGCTGTTCATTGAGTTCGGATGCAGGCGATGACATAGCACTGCTTTGTGTTTGTGCAATACCTCTGCTGTCATCCAAACTGGTTCCAGTAAACGGCGCTGAAGGTTGGTTTTCTTGGTCAGTGCTGCCACTGGCTATTTGGTTTTCGCTAGCTATATGCTCAGCGTCTGCAGGCTCTTGGTGAGTTTTTGTAAGTACCATAGTGACTTCAAGCATTGATGCAGAGTTAAAGTCACGAGCAAACGGTAGACCAAAGCCTAAACCTAGAATGAATATGGCATGCAAAATTGCTGCAACAAATAAACTAAAGCCTAGTCGATCGGATGCGGTAACTTGGGCAGGATTGGTTACTGCTGACATGTGTGTGTATGAAAATATTGCATGTAGGCGTGCTATTGGCTACTTATTTGTATTGGGCGTATACATTGTAAAAGTTTATAAGCGAGAAATATCTTATTGAAGACTGCGTTTATCTAGTGATATGAGCCACATAGTGAGAAATTAGCTAGCTTTAAGTTGAGTTTCTATGTGATCAAATAGAGTTGCGCTGATATTCAATTTATATATCTTATCTAATTCACGGATTCCTGTGGGACTAGTGATATTAATTTCTGTTAGATATTCGCCAATAATATCTATGCCTACAAAGCTAAGCTGCATATCTTGCAGAGCAGATTTGATCTGCTCACAGATGTAATGGTCACGTGCATTGAGTTCAATTCCTTCTCCCGTGCCCCCCTTAGCTAGATTTGCGCGCAGTTCTCCTTTGGCAGGAACCCTAAGCAATGCATAGGGAATCGGCTCTCCATTGATAAGTAGAACGCGCTTATCTCCATTTACATATTCTGGTATAAGTTTTTGTGCCATAACGGTGCGTTGTTCTAATTTCGTAATGGTTTCTAAAATTACATTCCGGTTGGCATCATCATGTTTGATTTGAAAAATTGAATCGCCAGCCATGCCGTCAAGTGGCTTGACTATTACTTGTTTATGTTCATCAATAAACTCATTTAGAGCTGTTTGTTGTTGAGTAACTAGGTAAGGCGTTACGCAATTGCTAAATTGTGTGGCAAATAATTTTTCGTTTGCACTGCGTAAACTTGTAGGGTGATTGACAATAAGTGTGTCTAGCTTATTTACTCGGTCTAGTAAATAGGTGGTGTAGATGTACTCCATGTTAAAAGGAGGGTCTTTGCGCATTAGCACTACATCAAAATATGACATTTCTATGCTAGTAGGGTTTTTTGCACTAAACCAATTGCTATGCGTGTCTTGAACACGAATCTGTGCGGTATTCGCGATAACTTTGCCATCCTTGAGAAACAGGTCGCGGGCTTGTAGATAATGGATTTCATAGTCGCGTTTTTGCGCCTCTAACAGCATGGCAAAGGTGCTGTCTTTACTTACCTTTATGCCCTCTATCGGGTCCATGATCACGCCTAGTTTTATGGTCATCTCTGTATACCTCGTCTGAGATTAGACTACTTATATCGGAAGCTTGTTGTCCTATGTTCAATAGCTGGCATGGTTAGGGTCTCACCTGCTCAGCCTAAGTAAGTAATTATGCGTGTGTGGGTTACAGAATAACAATCTGATAATTAAGGACACTTAAGGTTCCAATTTCGATCTTTAGGAAGCAATTATGCAAGAAAGTGGTTTAGCGTTAGACGATTCGACACAAGCCAGTACTGGCGCAGCCGGTGCATTAAAAGTAATGGTGATTGATGATAGTAAGACTATTCGAAAATCAGCTGAATCTCTACTAACAAAAGAAGGGTGTGAAGTATTTACAGCAAATGATGGTTTTGAGGCCTTGGCAAAAATTGCAGAGCATCGCCCGGACTTAATTTTCATCGATATTATGATGCCACGTTTAGATGGCTATCAAACCTGTGCGCTAATCAAAAACAATCGATTATATAAATCGACTCCTGTGATTATGTTATCGAGCAAAGATAGTATTTTCGATAAAGCACGGGGAAAGATTGTTGGTTCAGAACAATATCTGACTAAGCCTTTCACCAGAGACGATTTGCTTGGGGCCATTGCTGATTACAGTGGCAAATAGTAAACAGAATACTGCTGATATGGCTCATATCCTTGTTGTAGATGATTCTCCTACAGAGCGTCATTTCATTTCAAAATTGCTAGAAAAAACGGGACATAAAGTTTCTACTGCAGATAGTGGTGAAGAAGGGGTTGAAGTCGCAAAAGATATTCATCCTGATTTAATTCTAATGGACATTGTTATGCCGGGCATGAATGGTTTTCAGGCGACACGGCAAATAACCCAGGCTCCAGAAACTGCTGAAATTCCTGTAGTAATGGTGTCTACAAAAAGTCAGCAAACCGATAAGGTTTGGGCAACTAGGCAGGGTGCAAAAGGTTATTTAGTTAAACCGGTAAGCTCTGAAATGTTGGTCAATTCGATTAAATCATTTTTAGCTGCTTAATATCTTTATGGCAGTTTCTGAAGAAAGCACTCCATTTGAGTATTTATTATCTGTAGACCGTAAATGTATTGCGCATCAAGGTGGTTTGGTGCAGCAAGAATCAGATGTTAGTTTTTCACATGGTTTAGCTTTTCAGCTAGGCTCCCATAATTACATCATTCCAATCACTGATGTCAGTGAGGTGTTGACGGTAAAAGATCTTACTTCCATACCGCGTTCTCCTACTTGGTTAGTGGGGATATCTAATGTTCGAGGCAACTTGATTACCTTGCTTGATATTCATGAGTTTGTTTTTGGTACTCCTATGCAAGAAAAATATGACTCAAAACGAATGCTGCTTATACAGCAAGAGTCTCATTACTATGGCTTAATTATTGATTCCATTATTGGCATGAAATCGTTTAATAAAGAGCAAGGTACTGATGAGATACCTGAAAGTTTCGATTATGAGCATATCGATCATATCAGTGCTTTTTACATATCTGGAGAAGAATGGTTTGCGGCTTTGTCTATACAAAGTCTGTTGTTAGATGAGCGCTTTGCTCAATTACGTAATCTCTCTTAAAATTCATTTCACCAGTGTTGCCGCTCTTGTCGCTAGCTGCCTGCGAAAATCAAGCGTGTGGGCTAGATATTGGCTGATTTTGAAATTTGAAGCTCATCACTCAAACCGATAAAAGTGAGTATTTTCACGACACAGCTATGTCTTGGCGAGCGTCATTCCCCCGTATCATTAGTATCTGGAAATTATTGATTTTAGGTGGGTATTTGAGAGACCAAGGAACTTTCTCAGATCATCACAAATAATTGAAAAACGAATAAATTAAAAAAGTTTCTATTAGGAATTCTTGAATTATGGCGTTAACAAAATCTATTGCTCGTGCAGACAAGGATAGTCAATCTAGCAAATCAACTTTGACTGTATTGGCACTATTTGCATTATTAATTATGGGTGCAATGGCAATACTGGCATTCGATTTAGGAAAATTTATTGGCATAGATACGAGTAGCAGTTTTTTCTCTGCAGTCATCTTTGTGGCAGGTATGGTTTGTTTAGTGTTGTTATTGGTATTTGCAAATAAATGGGGTAGTAAAGTTAAACAACAGCTTTCAGCAGTAGATGAACAAAACCGAAGAAACCAACAAGCAATTTTGTTGTTGCTGGATGAAATGACCAATCTCGCCGAGGGTGATTTAACCGTACACACAACCGTAACGGAAGATATTACTGGTGCAATTGCCGACTCAGTGAATTATTCGATTGACGCATTGCGTAATCTTGTGCACACCATTAATAACACTTCAAAACAGGTAGCATCGGCAGCGGATGTTACGCACGACTCTACGCAAAAACTTACTACATCAAGTGAAAAACAAGCACGAGAAATTGCTAATGTAACTTCTGCGGTTTCTGAAATGGCCAAGTCTATTGAGCAAGTGTCAGAGCACGCTAAGAGTTCAGCAGATGTTGCGCAACAATCAGTGGGTATTGCTCACAAAGGTGCACAGGCCGTGAGCCGCACTATTGATGGAATGGATACGATTCGTGAGCAAATACAGGAAACCTCAAAACGAATCAAACGCTTAGGTGAAAGCTCTCAAGAAATTGGCGACATTGTTGGATTGATTGATGAGATTGCAGATCAAACTAACATTCTTGCACTTAATGCTGCGATTCAGGCGTCTACTGCAGGTGAAGCGGGCAGAGGATTTGCCGTAGTTGCTGATGAAGTACAAAGACTGGCGGAGCGCGCGGGTACTGCGACCAAGCAAATCGAAGCGCTGGTGAAGACAATTCAAAGTGATACAAATGAAGCGGTTATCTCCATGGAGCAAAGTACCTCCAACGTTGTGAGTGGTGCGAGACTTGCCGAAAATGCTGGTGAAGCATTGGTAGAGATTGAATCGGTATCCGATAACTTAGCTGCACATATTCAAAATATTACCGATGCTACAGATAAACAAACCGTAGCAGCGAGCAATGTGACTAAAACTATGAATGTAATTCAAGAGATTACCATGCAAACATCTGATAGTGCTAGTAACACAGCAAGTTGGGTAGGTAAGCTTAAAAATCTTGGTCAAGATCTTAAACGATCTGTTGCTGGCTTTAAGTTACCGCAAACTATTGAAGATACTATTATTGAAAATAGAGAAGCATCTTAAGGATTAAACTGAATTTAATATTACATAAATATGAAAATGCGAAATAGTGCGCTAGAAAAAGTAGCGGTAAAAAAGGTTAAGCATGAAGTCGATACGATAATCGATGCCGCACGCGCGAAATTAGAAGAATATGTCGAGAATGAAACTGAAACTTCATTATTAGGCGAGGTTTCAACTGCACTTGTGCAGGTTGAGCGAACATTGCAACTTGTGCAAATCAATGGTGCAGCGGTATTAGCACGCGAAATGTGCGAAGTGGTTGATGGATTGATTGACGAATCTATTAAACAACAAGATAAAGCTCAAGAATGCTTATCGCGCGGTATTCTTCAAATGTCTGACTATCTTGAATACGTACAAGCAGGCAATAAAGATTTGCCAGTTGTGCTATTGCCTTTGTTAAATGATTTGCGTGGAGTCAGGGATGAACCTTTGCTTTCAGAGCATATCTTATTTTTCCCAGACTTAGATAATATTGATGTTCCTAATGTGGGCGTGAAATTAGGTATGTCTGCGCAGGAATATGCCAAAAAAATACGTTACGGTTTCCAAATAGGTTTAGTTGGCATCATTCAAAATAAAGAAATTGATATTGCCGCTACCAAGATGTGTAAGGTTGCGATTCGTTTACATCAATGTTCTGCTGAAAATGCATCGCGTAGATTATGGTGGATAACCAGTGCTATTGCGCAAGCCTTGGCGATTGATGCATTGACTACAAGTACCGGGCTAGCGTCTTTATTAGGACAGGTTGATCGTCAAATCAAGCAATTTATTGAATTAGATGAAGCAAATTTTGCTAGTCAAATACCATCTGCGCTTATTAAAAATTTACTTTATTACGTTGGAATTGCAAAAGATCGAGGACGTATTGTCAGTAAGGTAAAACAAGCTTATGGCTTGAATGAGTTGATTCCTGATGAAATGGATATCGATAAAATGCGCGAAGGTATGTCTGGACCAAATGCAGATGTATTAGAGGCAGTATCAAAAGCACTGCACGAAGATATTGAAACTGTGAAAGATTCAATTGAAATGTATGTGCATAGTAAAAATCGTTCACCTGAAAGTGTGGCTGAGGTGAGTAAAGAGCTGCAAAAGATCGCAGATACCTTAAGTATGCTTGGATTAGATGAGCCAAGAGAAGATGTGTTGCGAGAAGTAACGGCCTTGAATGGTTTATCTTCTGAGGAGCTAGAACATGCGGATAGCAATTTTATTGCTATAGCTGAGACGTTGATTAAAGCAGAAAACATTGTAGATAATTTTGTTAATTACAGAGTTTTAAATAAGCCTGCTGTCCAGGTGGTGGATACAGAAGATGAGAATATTAATTCTCCAAGTGATATAAATCAGCTGAGAAAAATACAAGTACAAACTATTTCTGAAGCCCTAAGTGAAATAGAAGAAGCAAAGAATGCAGTTTCACAGGTGCTTACTTCGCCTGAAGATGAAGATCAGTATGCAAAAGTGCAGGATCATTTCCGTAGAGTTATAGGTGCGCTATCCATCCTGAATTTGGATGACGCAGCAAAAATATTAGAATGCGTGCAAGTGTTTTTGCTAGATGATAATGCTGCACAAGAGCTTAGTTCTAATTCTGATAAGCTTGATGCATTTGCCGATTCTATTACGAGTGTTGAATGCTATCTAGAGGCGCTGATTGAAGACGATAGTGATCCAAAAGAAATTCTCAAGTATGGAATTAAAAATGCGTCAAAGTTGGTAGGTAGTGAAGTCGAATTATCGAGTGGTTTAGAGCCATTGCAAACCGTAGAAGTTGAAGGACTTGCTGGATCAGACAAAGATTCGTTAGCATTACTTAGTGCGGCAGATCTAGAACTAAAAAAAAAATCAAAAATCCCCGAAAACTACGATTTAAATGATGCTGTTGCAGATGAAGCGCTGGTTAAACAAGCTGACTCAAAAGAGCTGGATTTAGAACAACTTAGTGCTACCTCTTTAGACCTCGCTCTCGATTACGATCTGTTTGATTCCCAAGAGGAAATAAATAAAGACGCGGTCACAGCAATAACAACAGGCATTAGCGCAGTTGAAGAGCATACGGAGTTGCTTGAACTTCCTGATGGTGAAGAAGAATCAGAGCTATCCCCAGAACTAGCTGTACTTGAGTCTACTAGTATTGAGGAAGCTGCCACCGAACTAAATAGTATGGCTAATGCAACTTTCGAAGATGCTATTAGCTTAGATATTAGTGATGAAGATGAGAATGTTGGTGTAGTAGAGGTTGATCTTGATGCTACCAATTTGCTCGATCTTGGTGATATTGAGGAACAACTCAGTACTAATTCACAAGCATATGATTTAAGTGAGTTAGATGAGCAGGATGAGTCAGTTTTCCTTGATGGAGCCGATCTAGATGAGATTTCAGGCGATGATGCAAAAGAATTACTGTTACCAGAAATGATTAGCGAAGACTCTACTGCTGCTGAATTTGATGCTAAGCCTTATGTGATTTCAATAAATATTGATGGCATAGAGCAAAGCTTGTTAGCTAATAGGGGAGACGCTGACCAAGAAGTGCTTGAAATATTTATCGAAGAGGCTGAAGAAGAAGTAGAAAAAATTAATTTAAATCGAACGATATGGCGAGATGATGCAGGGAATGCGGATGCATTAACCATTATCCGTAGATCATTCCACACGCTTAAAGGTGGTGGGCGACTAATTGGTGCTGAAATTATTGGTGAATATGCTTGGCAACTAGAAAATATTTTAAACAAAGTCATTGATAAATCTCTTGTAGTCACAAGTGGTCTACATGATTTGCTAGAAAGCTCTGTTGCATTATTAAATGAATTGGTTTTTCAACTTAAAACTCATCGTGAGCCTGCAGCAGATGTCGAGGGTTTATTTGGTGAGGCGCAAGGCTTTTTAGAAAATAGCAAAAATATAAAACAAACAGCGAATGAATCCGTTGAGGCTTTTGATGCTATAGCTACTAATATTGATGTAGTCAGCATAGATATAGAAGAGCTTGAGAAAATTGAACAACAAAATATTTATGATGATGTTCAAAAAGATGCGACAAACGATATCTTGCCAAAGGAAGATCTTGAAGGAGAGCTTTATGCGCTATTTCTAGGTGAGGCTAAGCAACATGTGGATTCAATCGAGCAAATCCTAGCGTCTAAAAAAGAGCATAAAATATTGCCTGTAGACGATAAGTTACTACATGCATTGCATACCTTGTTTGGTTGTTCGCGTACCGCGCAGGTAGCCGCTGTTGCTAAACTTATCGGGTCTTTAGAGAAGTACTGCCAAGAATGTAATCAGAGTAATACAAAACTTAAAGCGGAACAATTTGATGTATTTGTTGAATGCATTGAATATGTGAAACAGGGTATTGATAAAAATGCTGCGACATTAAAGCATTCCGAAATTAATGATGAGTTGTTGCAAAAAGTTAATGCTTTAAATTATGTAGAAATACCCGTGTTGGAAAATGTGGTTGCTAATGCGCAAAACGTTATACATAAAGAGCTTGGAGATGATTCAGGATCTGAGCCAGAATTTGGACCAGCAATTGAACTAGAAACTTTACTGGATGATGGGTTGGGCAAAACTCAAAAAAGTACACTTTCTGATACCAATATTTCGACAAATGAATCACATGAGCATATAGATATTTATGTAGGTAAAGATGCTGATTTGGTAGAGATATTTCTAGAAGAAGCTAGCGATATTTTAGAAACTTGTAATCAATGTTTGGAAAAATGGAGAAGCGACCATAACGAGAAAAATGCTGTATCTGAATTTCTTCGTCAAATGCATACCCTTAAGGGTAGTGCGCGCATGGCAACCTATAGCAATATCGGTGATTTCAGTCATACATTTGAAACATTTGTTATTGATATTGCGGAATCACGTATCGACGCAAACGATAAAACATTTAATATTGTGCAGCGTTGTCTTGATCAAATAAATGAAATGGTAGACCTTGCGGTTGCTAGAGAACCTGTATTACCTGCATCAAACTTGATTGCAGAATTAGAGGCACTACAATCTGGGCAAGAGTATTGTGTCATTGAACAGCCTGAACAGCCTGAACAGCCTGAACAGCCAAGAGCTATTGATAAAAAGCCTGCTGTGAAAGCGGTGACTAAAGCGAAACCAGGAAAAATCGTAAAAATTCCTGTTTTACGCAATCCTGTAGATTTGAATACGCAACAAAATACTCAGCCATTAATTTCTGGCCAACAAGCTGTGAGATTGCAGTCGAGCATGTTGGATAATCTTGTTAATAACGCAGGTGAAGTAAATATTTTCCAGGCCCGCTTGGAGCAAGTAGGTAATAACTACAATGCAAATATATTTGAGCTCGAGCAGGTTGTTGGTCGATTGCGCGAGCAACTACGTAATTTAGAAATTGAAACGGAAACACAAATTTTATCTCGCCATGCGCATGAAATTCCTGAGCAAGATGATTTTGATCCTCTTGAGCTAGATCGTTACTCCAATATTCAACAGCTTTCTAGGTCGCTAGCAGAGAGTGTTAATGATCTATTAAGTATAAAAGACATTCTTTCAGATCAAGTGCGTGAATCAGAATTATTGCTTGCCCAGCAACGACGTATAAGTGGAGATCTGCAAGAAGGATTAATGCGCACTCGTATGGTGCAGTTCAGTCAACTTGTACCGCGTTTGCAACGCATTGTACGGCAAACATCTCGCGAGCTAAAAAAAGAAGCTGATTTAAAAGTCATTGGTCAAAACACTGAAGTAGATAGTTCGATTCTTAATCGTATTGTTGCACCGCTAGAGCATTTGGTTCGTAATGCAATTTCACATGGAATAGAAGAGGAAGCGCTACGCGAAAAAGCTAAAAAACCTAAGCAAGGTGAAATTAAGATCGATGTAATTCGTGAAGGTACAGAAATTGTAATAGTAGTATCTGATGATGGTGCTGGGCTTGATGTAGAAAGAATTAAAAGTAAAGCATTGGAACTGGGAATAATTGATGAAAGTGAATTAACTGAGCGTGAAGCATTAAATCTAATTTTAACTCCTGGCTTTAGTACTGCTGGGAAAGTTTCACAGGTGTCAGGACGTGGTGTGGGTATGGATGTAGTTGCTAGCGAACTCAAACAGTTAGGTGGTTCTCTGCAAATAGATTCGGTATTTGGAGAAGGCGCTAAATTTGTTATTCGTATTCCAATTACCTTAGCAATGACCCAATCATTACTTGTTAAAAGTGGAACTGAAATTTATGCTATTCCTTTATCGAGTGTGGAAGGTGTAGTGCGTTTATCTGCTCATGAGTTAAAACAAAAGTATGCAGAAAAAAATGCTAGCTATCATTATGCTGATAGAGATTATCGCTTATGTCATTTAGGTAGTTTATTAGAAGTATCTCAAGCGCAACTAAGTGGTGCTGATAAAATGTTTCCAGTCTTATTAGTGCGTTCTGGTGATTCGCGTATGGCCATTCATGTGGAGGCCATATTAGGAAATCGCGAAATTGTTGTTAAGCCTTTGGTATCTCAGTTAAGTCGCTTGCCAGCGATTTCAGGTGCAACCATCTTGGGTGATGGTAATGTTGTATTAATTCTTGATATTCAAGGTTTGATTCGCATGGATGCAGCTGGTCAGCTTGAAGATGTAACTTCAGATATTGCAGAAACTGTGGATAACACACAATCTACTATAATGGTTGTAGATGATTCTATTACCATTCGAAAAGTTACCACGCGTTTCCTTGAGCGAAATAACTACCAGGTGGTTACTGCTAAAGATGGTGTGGATGCGGTGCAAAAACTACAAGATTTTACGCCCGCTCTTATATTGTTGGATATCGAAATGCCGCGTATGGATGGTTATGAGCTAGCGACTCATGTCAGAAATAACGAACGCTTAAAAAATGTGCCAATCATAATGATCACCTCTCGTACTGGTGATAAACATCGCCAACGCGCAATGGATATCGGTGTGCAAGAATATTTAGGTAAACCTTATAACGAAAGTGAGTTATTGGCTTACGTGCAAAATGTGGTGAAGTAAATATTATGTCTCTAGCCGAATCTACAACCTATCCAACCCTAAGTTGTATGCTATTGCCTCTAAATGGCAACGATTTGTTGTTACCTAAGTCGATAGTTAAAGAAGTTATTTACAAGCCAAACATAAGTATTTTTGGGGAAGAGGAAGATTGGTTAATTGGTGAAATTGATTGGGAAGATTATGTAATTCCTGTGATTTCATTTGAGCGGCTTTGTAACCAAACTAGAATGGTTAAATCAAATCATATTCGTGCAGTAATTTGTTATGTTATTGATAATGCTGAATTGTTTCCTTTATATGCAATAGAGGTTCAATCGATGCCTAGACCGCTGATTCTAGATAGTCGTGCTTTATATAATCATGATGGCATAATGAACAAGTATTCAGAGCTGATTTCCTACTACGTAAAAATTGGCAGCAAAGAGTTGGCAATTCCAAATTTCCAGAAGTTAGAAGAAATACTTTTAAAGCGCGCTACTTAATGTAAATTATTGTGCGAGATCTCCCCATAGTTGCTGAGCTATGATCACTGCAGCAAGTGCTGCGGTTTCGGTACGCAGTATGCGAGGTCCAAAGCGTACTGATCGAAAGCCTTTTAGCGACACAGTTTTTACTTCACTTTCAGTTAGCCCACCTTCGGGGCCAACCAATAGCTTGATCGATGATGGCTTGTTTATGTTTAAGCTATTTATGGTTTGACCAGAGCTAGCATCGAATGTCAGGCCATATTCATTATCATTCAGTTGTGCAATCTGATCGAACTCGGTTATAGGTAATAACTTGGGAATGACGGATCTGCCAGCTTGTTCACAAGCACTATGAATAATACGTTGCCAGTGTTGATGTTTATTCTCAGCAGATTTATCTGTTGATTTGCTAACCGTACGTTCAGTGATAATAGGATGGATATTCGTTACACCAGCTTCCACAGATTTTTGAATCGCAAAGTCCATGTGCGAACTTTTTGATACGCTTAGATATAAATGTGTAGTTAATGAAGATTCATTATACAGGGTTAATTTTTCTGTAATTTTGACCCGCAGAACTGCTTTACTGTAATCGATGATTTCACAAGAATAATCATGCCCATCACCATTGAACAGTCTTAACGAGGAACGTTTATTTAGTCTTAGGACATTAAGAGCATAATGTCGAATATCATCATCTAGCTCCAGTTCTAAATTTGGAGCTAGACTTTGATGAGTATGAAGACGAACAACTCGCATCGAGTGTTCAATGTATTGCTAGATGCAGAATTAATAACGATAATAATCTGGTTTGTAAGGACCATTAACATCGACACTAATATAATCTGCTTGTTCTTTGGTGAGTTTTGTTAACTTCACACCAATTTTTTCTAGGTGTAAACGCGCTACTTCTTCATCCAATGATTTAGGTAATACGTAAACTTTATTTTCATAGGTGCCAGCATTTCCCCAAAGTTCCATTTGTGCCAACACCTGATTTGTGAACGAGTTAGACATTACAAAACTTGGATGACCGGTTCCACAACCTAAATTCACTAGGCGACCCTCGGCTAACATAATAATACGTTTTCCATCCGGGAATATGATGTGGTCTACTTGTGGCTTAATGTTTTCCCATTGATATTGTTTCAAGCTAGCGATATCGATTTCATTGTCAAAATGGCCAATGTTGCAAACAATCGCTTGGTTTTTCATCGCTAACATATGGTCGTGGTTAATGACGTTAAAATTACCTGTGGTGGTTACGAAGATATCTGCTCTGTCTACAACATCTTCTAAAGTCACAACGCTGTAACCTTCCATTGCAGCTTGTAATGCACAAATAGGGTCAATCTCAGTGATCAAAACGGTTGCGCCAAGTCCGCGTAATGATTGCGCACTGCCTTTGCCCACATCACCATAACCACAAACAACTGCAGTCTTGCCTGCAACCATCACATCGGTTGCACGCTTAATACCGTCTACTAATGATTCACGGCAGCCATATAAGTTATCAAATTTAGATTTGGTTACCGAGTCGTTAACATTAAACGCAGGGACTTTTAATTCGCCTCGTTTTTCCATCTCGTGTAAGCGATGCACACCAGTTGTCGTTTCTTCAGAAACACCTTTAACTTCTTTAAGCATTTCAGGATATTTTTCATGCATGATCTTGGTTAAGTCGCCACCGTCATCCAAAATCATATTCGGTTTCCAGTCATTTGGTCCGGTAATGCTTTGTTCTATGCACCATTCATATTCTTCTTCAGTTTCACCTTTCCATGCGAATACTGGGATGCCTTTAGCAGCAATTGCCGCCGCCGCATGGTCTTGCGTAGAAAAAATATTGCAAGAAGACCAACGAATTTCTGCGCCTAGTTCTACTAAGGTTTCAATAAGCACTGCTGTTTGGATGGTCATATGCAAGCAACCAACAATGCGTGCACCAGTAAGTGGTTTTTCTTTCCCATACTTTGCGCGCAATGCCATTAAACCTGGCATTTCTGTTTCAGCAATAGCAATTTCTTTTCTGCCAAATTCAGCTTCGTTAATATCGGCAACTTTAAAGTCAGCTTCGATTTTTTCTGCAGATTGAATAGTCATAGTTACATGCTCCTTAAGCATTAAATATTTTAATAGTGTGTATTTTAAGATCAGTGCAACTTAAGATGCACGGTCTTTTAATTCAGAAACTTTATCAGTGCGTTCCCAGTGGAAGTTATCATCATCTCGCCCAAAGTGGCCATACGCTGCGGTAGCTTGATAAATTGGGTGCAATAAATCCAGCATAGTAACGATGCCGTACGGACGTAAGTCAAATGCGTCTTGCACAATTTCTTCAATTTTACTGTCTGCAATTTTTCCAGTGCCAAAAGTATCAATTGAAACCGATGTGGGTTGCGCGACACCAATCGCATAAGAAATTTGTATTTCACAACGCTCGGCTAAACCTGCAGCGACAACATTCTTGGCAACATAGCGTCCTGCATATGCTGCAGAGCGATCTACTTTTGATGGATCTTTGCCTGAAAATGCTCCGCCACCATGCCTAGCCATACCGCCATAAGTATCAACAATAATTTTCCGACCTGTTAATCCACAGTCTCCAACTGGTCCACCTATTTCAAAATTACCAGTAGGATTGATGTGGTACTTCGTGTCTTTTGATAACCACTTTTCAGGTAAGGTCGGTTTAATAATGTGTTCCATTACCGCTTCATGTAAATCTTTTTGGCTTACATCAGGATCATGTTGGGTGGACAACACCACTGCGTTAATGCCGGTAGGTTTGCCATCTTTATAAACAAAAGTGACTTGGCTTTTTGCGTCAGGGCGTAGCCAGGATAGTTTTCCTGATTTTCTAACTTCAGATTGTTCTTGTACTAATCTATGTGAGTAAGTAATCGGGGCAGGCATGAGCACATCAGTTTCGTTACTTGCATAACCAAACATCATGCCTTGGTCGCCAGCGCCTTGTTCTTCTTTTGATTTGCGATCTACACCTTGGGCAATGTCAGGAGATTGTTTGCCAAGTGCATTAAGCACTGCGCAGTTATGTCCATCGAAACCGACATCAGAATTATCGTAGCCAATGCTGTTTACTGTGTCGCGCACAATTTTCTCATATTCAATTTGTGCGGAAGTTGTTATTTCACCTGCAAGTACTACCATGCCGGTTTTTACCATGGTTTCACAGGCTACACGTGCACTGGTGTCTTGTTTTAAAATTGCATCTAGAATGGCATCAGAAATTTGGTCTGCCATCTTATCTGGATGACCTTCTGAAACAGATTCAGATGTAAAGACGCGGGTGATGGACATTTATTGATTCCTTAGTTGAGGCTTGAGATTTGATCGGTATTTTATTACAAGCGTACTTTTATTGAGTAGCTCATTAGTTATATGAATTCTATAAAGTGCGCTATTCTACTCATTGAGGTAAGTTTTTAAGAAGCAAATACGTCACGTTATGGTACAAACCTTGTCAAATATGATGCCTTTAGGCTCACCAGCGCCGGATTTCACTTTGCCTGATGCAATATCGGGAATCGATCTAAGCCTTCAAGACATAAAAGGTGAGCATGCCACAATCGTCATGTTCATCTGTAATCACTGTCCTTTTGTAAAACACATACAAGATGAGCTAGTAAAACTTGGCAAAGAATATTCTGCCAAAGGCGTGAGCATAATTGCGATCAATTCAAACGATGTAGATAACTATCCTGATGATTCGCCAGAGAAAATGAAAATACTTGCTAATTCTTTGGGTTATACCTTTCCTTATTTGTATGATGAGACCCAATTAGTGGCTCAAGCATATGATGCAACTTGTACCCCAGATTTCTTTATTTTTGATAAAAATTTAAAATGTGTGTATCGAGGCCAACTTGATGATTCGCGGCCAAGTAATAACATTCCTGTTACTGGCTCGGACATACGTAATGCCCTCACGTCCATACTGTCTGGAAACGAAATTAGTTTTCAACAAAAGCCTAGTATAGGTTGCAATATCAAATGGAAGCAGAGCTAAACACCAAAGTTAAGCTTTTCCAATATCTGTATATCATTGAAATATAAAGAGTTTTTCTATTTTTTCTTAATTTTGTCTTTTTGTTAAAAAAAACCCCCATTTATCCTTATAAATCAACAGTTTATCGTCTAACTCGGTTAATGTTTTCTTAACCCCGTTTGTCACTAAAACTACCTCCTAAATCGGGTATATCCCTCTAATTCCTTAGTTTTGAGACCTACACCGTCTAAAATTTGACGCTATAAACGTAAAATTGACAACTACAAGGAGATTGGAAATTTCCTTAGGAAGTCAATTATTTACGTCAATTGCTCTGCATGTAAAAGCAATTGTTAATGCCTTAACTCGACTTGAATTGCTCAAAAATTTTTGAGTAACGATTTAGATTTTTTCTAAATTGTTGACGGGCGAATTTGGGTTTATGAGCACGTTAAAGGAATAACGAGTGTTAAAACTCAGAAAATTAAATCATTCTTGCAGACATGTACAAAAGTACATGCAAGCATGCTTATGTTTTTCTTCGTTATTTCTTTTCTTAATATCTTTTTCAGTACATGCAGCATTTCCTGATCCGCTTATAAATACAGCTACGATATTTGCACCAGCTGGTGTCACTGATCCTTCTAGTAATAATACAGCAACTGATAGTAACGATTTAAACGCACTACCAGCGATCAGCTTGACCAAGACCGGTACGTTAAATGATGACGACGGCACCGCGGGCTTAAGTGCGGGCGACAGCATCAGTTACACGTTTACGGTGAACAACACCGGCAACACCAGCTTGAACAACATTACGC
>CAYXVH010000224.1:0-7595 GCA_964468615.1 uncultured Thiotrichales bacterium
TTAGGTTTGGAATGGGTGCGACTTTATGCTCAACAAGGTTGGCATGTTATTGCAACCTGTAGATATCCAAATAAAGCAAATGAACTTCTTAGTATTGCAAAAAAATACAATAATGTAAGCATCCATCAACTAGATGTGACAAACCAAAATGAAATTATTGCGCTTGCAAAAGAACTGAATGCTTTTGCAATTGATATTTTAATAAATAATGCTGGAGTTTATTTAGATAAAAATAATAGCTCTATTGGCTCCCTGGATTATAAAAGATGGGAAGATACTTTTAGAATAAATACATTAGGTCCAATTCGGGTTACCGAAGCTTTCTTACAACATATTACAGCTAGCGAGAAACGTCTTATTGTTACCATTTCTAGCCACATGGGAAGTATTGCCGACATACAAACTACGGGTAGCTACTACTATAGATCGAGCAAAGCAGCTTTAAATGCAGCTATGAAATCTCTCTCAATAGAACTGAGACCTAAAAACATTGGTGTATTACTACTGCATCCAGGATGGGTACAAACTGATTTAGGCGGGAAAAATGCAACCCTTACAACAAAGCAAAGCGTTATAAGTATGCATGAGGTAATAGAACAATTTTCCATCAAAAAAACAGGTAGATTTATTCGCTATGATGGCACACCAATGCCATGGTGATTTACATTCAATGGTTTTAGAAGCTTCTATGCTTATTATGAATGTGTCGTCGATAAAGATAATATAAACATATACTCACTAAGACCGCACCAACTCCTATGGCTAAAAAAACAAAAGTATTCCTCTCTAAAAAACTTGACCCAAGGTACACTGTACCAAGCGCATAGGGTAATTCGGTAATAGCTAGTGCTATAAAATAAATTATAAAACGGTAATGCAAGGTACCTAACACATATCCTGGAATCTCCGATGGCACAGCTGCTTGAAAAAGTAAAATGTGAATGAACTTTACCCGTGAACTTACTTGTTCTTCAAAATTGGAATACCGTTTCTCTCCAATTAACTTCGAAGTTACTGGTCGCCCAAAGTAGTACCCAATACTAAATGACAACACTCCGCCTAAAAGCCAACCGACCCATAGAAGAATAAAACAAACTGTAACGCCCCAGGAGTAAATTGCTATTGGGACAAGAATTGCGCTGGAATAAAAAGCTAGCATCGCAGATGCTGCAGCCAATAGTACAAATAGCAACATGCCCAAGACCGGGAATTGAGAAATTATTTTCTCAGAAAATACTATAATTTCCTCACTTTTCTCGTACAAGACATCTACATTTACAATGAATGCAGCTAAAAGAATTATTGCACTGAGTAGCAGAATGCGTTTTTGAAATATATGCCTTATCGTCATCAGTTTTTATATGTTAAATAAATAAATAAATTATTTTTACAGTGTTTTTAAAACTAACAAGCATTGCTAGCTATTTACAATCCATAAATAGCAAAAAATATTTTTTTACTTAATTTGTAAATTATGAATCCGCTAGAATTAAGCATTGTATGCTTTCTGCTTAAAACTGTGCGCATGTACTTGCAGTGATTAGTTATATGTGTAATCACCATAATTCAAATGCTCATCTTGATATAGCAATTTTTAATATTGATCTTTATATGACCTACATCAAACTCTCCTTCTAGTAATTATCCATAGTCTTATAATGGCAATTATATACTGTGATACTTAACACCCTAACCACGATACTAATAAAATTACCTGCAATACTTGAAGGAGCTAAAGTAAAGCCTATTATTATTGAATAGAGATTTATGATCTACATAGGTTATAGGCAATCACTGCCTTAGATAACATAATCTCTTTAGTATTTGATTTTTTTAACCTGATATATTGAATATTTCTGATCGTTATTTTTATATCATATCTATAACATTGCGATTTACTTAATGAAGAATATAAAGACACCTAACAAACAGAGAGATATGTTTCTATTTAACGGAAAAATTATTCATAAACAATCCCGCGTTCCTCTTGAAGATAAACTAGCATTTCTTAAAAATACACAGACTTTCCCCGAAAAACCAAATCAGGTCGATGCAATAGAAACACATATGTCTTGGGTTTTTCTAACTCAAGATTTTGTATACAAATTTAAAAAACCAGTTAAAAGCGATTCAATAGACTACACTACCCTCTTAAAAAGAGAGAAGAACTGTCATTCTGAAGTACTACTAAATAAACGTTTAGCGCCAGATGTATATCTTGGAATTGTACCTATAACTGTAGATAAAAACGGAAATTTAGCACTACAAGGTACGGGTGAAGTTGTTGAGTGGCTCGTGAAAATGCAACGTTTGCCTAATAATCTCATGCTTGATTACGCAATTGAAAAGCAAACAATTAAAGAAATTGACATTAGTAATTTCACAAAAGTTTTAACTGACTTTTATATCGAGGCAGAACAAATCCGGATATCATCAGATGATTATTACTCTCGATTTGAAAAAGGTATTTTGAAAAATTGTGAAGAATTATTATCTCCGGAGTATGAATTATCAAAGATTCTGATCAATTCTATAACTACTGCACAATTAAACTTCTTAGTGAAACACTCAGAGTATTTAGCGCAACGTGTTATAAATAATAAAATTATTGAGGCACATGGTGATCTACGACCCGAGCATATTTGTTTATTAGAAGAACCTGCAATTATTGATTGTTTAGAATTTAGTCGCGAACTTCGTATTCTAGACTCTGTCGATGAATTATCTTTTCTTGCATTGGAATGTGAACGTCTTGGTTCTTCATTCGTAGGGAAACGTGTATTGGATATTTATTCAAATGCCGCAAATGATTACCCACCAACGAAACTTATTTGCTTCTATAAGATTTATCGGGCATGCGTGCGAGCTAAACTTGCTATTTGGCACCTTAATGACAGTCAGGTCCTTAATCATGAAAAGTGGGTTAACAGAGCCAATGAGTATCTAAATTTAGCCAAAAAGTATGTACATAAGCTGAACTTAGCAGAGCATGCTTAATTATATATTAACCTTCAAGAAGCTCGACTAAAGAGTTGCCAGAATTAATTCTTTTAATCGCTTCTGATAATAGAGGCGAAATATCAACCGAAACTAATTTACCATTATCAATTAGGTTTTTATGATGAGACCTAGGAATAGTATTAGTAATCACAATTTTTTCCAGCGATTCACTAGCAAATAGTTGATCCGAGCCAGTAGTAAATACGCCATGAGTTGCCGCTGCATATACTTTATTACAACCTTTAGCTTTACACGCATTAGCTGTTCTCACAATTGTTCCCCCTGTACTGATTAGATCATCAATGATAATGGCAGTTTTATTTATTACATCACCAACTACCGCTTCGCCACTCACTATACCTGCACTGCGTTTCTTTTCCATAAAAGCACTAGCCACTGGCTTATCAATACGGCGCATAAGCGCTTCGCGAAATATTTCAGCACGTTTAATCCCCCCAACATCTGGCGATACAACGATTAAGCCCTCATCATCAAACTTACTAACAAAGTAATCTATAAACAAATTCTTCGCTTCAAGATGCTCAGAACTACAACGAAATGCATTTTGATAAGCCGCAAGATTATGAACATCGACAACCACAATTCGATTGATGCCAACTGCTTCAAGCAACATCGCTATATAGCGCGTAGTTACTGGATCTCGTGACTTAGTTTTTCTATCTTTACGCGCATAGCATAAATATGGAATTATGACTGTAACTTGCCTCGCTGCAGCATCATTTAATGCCCCAATAAAAAATAGAAGCCGGCATAATTTGTCATTTACACTTAGCTTCTCATCGCTATATAAGGACTGAATAACAAAAACATCTTGATTTCGAACACTTTGTAGAGAACGACATTTATGTTCTCCATCTTCAAAGTGCCGTTCCTCAAGCTTACTTAATTCTATCCCTAGTTCTTTGCATATTTTTATAGCGGTATCTTCGCCATCAGAAAAAGCAAATATACTTAGATCACTTTTAATTATAGAAGGAGGAATTGCTGCCATTCTTCACTTTATTGCAAGCAGATGTTTCACAAACCAATCACTCGCCAATTTTGCTACTTGTTCCAATTTACCAGGCTCCTCAAAAAGGTGTGTTGCTCCAGGCACGATTTCAATTTGTTGCTCGCATGAGAGTAAATTACTCGCTTCTTCGTTTAATTGAATCACTACTGAATCGTTTCCACCAATGATGAGTAAAGTTGGTGCTCGCACATTAGGCAAAAAATCTCCGGCAAGATCGGGGCGTCCACCACGAGACACAACTGCCCCAACTTCTTTGGGTCGCTTTGTTGACCCAATTAGAGCCGCCGCTGCACCAGTGCTAGAACCAAACAAACCAATGCGTAGTGCTTTAGTAGATTCTAAATTTTTGACCCAATCTATTGCATCAACAAGCCGTCGTGCTAACAAAGGGATATCAAATCGATACTCCCTAGTGAATCTATCAATATCTTCTTCCTCGTCTGTAAGCAAATCAAATAGCAAAGTTGCTAAACCTGCATTATTAAGTGTTTCGGCAACAAAACGATTACGCGAACTAAAGCGACTACTACCACTGCCATGAACAAATAAAACAATCGCAGTCGACTCTGCAGGAACAGTAAGATTTCCTCCTAACTGATCATTACCCGCTTGAACAATAACTTCACTGGTTTGATTCGCGATATCGTTTACTAAAACATCTCCCATAAGCTTCACTCAACAGTATCTACATTTTTGATAGTCTCTTGTGATAAGGATGCAAGTAACATGCATACTTCTTCATCACTTACTTGCGTAAAATCTGTGTACCACTGCCCAATGCTAAACAACATATCGGGAACTGCGAGACAGATCACTTTATCCGCTTCATCATGTAATAGCTTTAATGTTTCTGATGCACCAACGGGTACTGCAACAACAATTTCTGAAGCCCCCGTTTGTCTTAATGCCGCAACTGCGGCACGCATCGTTGCACCTGTTGCAATTCCATCATCTACTAGAATTACACAACGATTATTTAAATCAGGTGCTGGCAAATCATCTCTATAGGCTTGGTATCTACGTTGTAACTCTATCTCCTCACCTGCAGCTACCTGATCAATGGTTTCTGCCGAAATGTTATACGCAGCGATAACATCTTTATTTAGCACTCTTGCACCACCGGTAGCTATGGCTCCCATTGCAAGCTCTCTACGCCCTGGCATACCAAGTTTACGCACCAACATCAAATCTAGTGGCGCATTGATTGCCTTAGCTACTTCAAAACCAAGCGGAACACCGCCACGAGGCAGTGCTAAAACAATAACATCTGAACGGTGCGCATAGGATTGTAGAGCATCACCAAGTAATATTCCGGCTGCTGAGCGATTTATAAATGGCAGTGATATATTACTTTTTTTCAATGCCACACACCCTTTTCGACTTTCTTTTAATGATGAAAGCAATAACGAATATAAAACCTCTCATCAACATTATTTAAGCTCCATAAACTCACCATGACCTTAGTTTCCAAATTCATAGTTATTCAATTTAAAAGTGATTTAAATGACTAAAATCAAATGATGTTCATATACTTGGAAAAAAGAATTAGATTTGGCTATAGAGCCACATTTGAGGTACTGACAAGTTAACTTCATTTAATCAGCGAATCCCAGCTCAACTCGAACCGCACAAACTTTATATTCGGGAATTTTTGCTACTGGATCAAGTGCGTCATTAGTTACGTTATTGATATTCGCCTCATCTGGAAAATGAAAATTACCAAATATAAGTCCTGGTGACACACGATCGGTAATCCACGCTTTAGCCTGCATTTCTCCACGCCGTGAAACTACTCGAAGTATATCGCCATCTGTAATTCCTACCGCCTTTGCATCATGTGCAGAAATTTCGACTTCTGACTCAGAACATAAGGACTGAAGAATTTCTGCTCTTCGCGTCATTGCAGTTCCGTGCCAATGATAAATTACTCGGCCAGTAGTAAGCACGAGTGGGTACTCATCGTCACACTCTTCAGCAGGCGCCGTATGGCTAACAGCATGGAAGATTCCTTTACCATGTGTGCATTGATTAACATGTAGTATTGGTGTTCCTGGATGGTCGATTGATGGAACCGGCCAATGAAATTGTTCACCATCATCTAATCGTGAAAAAGAAACACCTGCGTAAGACGGAGTAAGATTAGCAATCTCAGTCAAGATACTTGAAGCACCAGCATAATCCCAGTTTGCAAATTTTCCTGTTGGCACTCGCTTAGTTAATTTCAAAATCTGTTTTGCAAGCATTGATGTAATCCACCAATCAGGGCGCGCATCACCAAGTGGAGAGATTACTTCATGAACGCGTTGAATACGCCTTTCTGTATTTGTGTAAGTCCCTTCCTTCTCCGCAAAACTTGCTCCTGGCAACAATACATCCGCATACTCTGCAGTTTCTGAGGGGAAAATTTCCTGCAGCACAACAAAATCAGCAGCAGACATTGCTTTTCGCACGTGATTAAGATTTGGATCTGACATCAAGGCATTTTCACCAAGGATATATAAACATTCGATGTTTCCTTTACCTGCTCCATCAACCATCTCGGTAACAGTGATTCCAGGAGTCTCACTAAATAAACAGGGCTTGTTATTTAACGCCCAAGCATTGGAAAATTTTTCATTCAGTTGTGGATCCACAACCGACTGATAGCCTGGATAAACATTTGGAAGTGCACCCATATCACAGGCACCTTGTACATTATTTTGACCACGCAAGGGGTTAACGCCACCACCAGCAACCCCTATGTTCCCCAGCATGAGTTGCAAATTAGCCAATGCCAACACATTGTTTATGCCACAAGTGTGTTGAGTTATTCCCATTGCCCAAATTACAGCCATGGGACTATTTGTAGCAAGTAGTTCCGCTGCCTGTTCAAGTTCTGAGATACTAATACCGGTTATCTTCGCGACATAGTTCGGAGAATAGCTTTCAATAACATTGACAATTTCATCAAAGCCTTCAGTTCGTGATTGTATAAAATATGAATCATGCC
The DNA here is from genome assembly GCA_964468615.1 of uncultured Thiotrichales bacterium. Classification (GTDB taxonomy): domain Bacteria; phylum Pseudomonadota; class Gammaproteobacteria; order UBA4575; family UBA4575; genus JABDMD01. The sequence goes on from CAYXVH010000224.1 coordinate 7,023, forward strand.
AATTTGCTTTTAGCATGATATGCATAAGGCCATTGATTAACGCAATGTCGGTACCGGGTTTGTGTCGTAGATGAAGCGTTGCGTTCTCTGTTAACTCAATCGCTCTTGGATCAGCAACGATTAGGGGAACAGATCGGTAATTTACAGCATGGCGTAACATGCTTCCAAATACTGGATGTTGTTCAGTAGTATTGGAGCCAATTACAAATATGGCGTTAGCTTTTTCTACAATATCTTGCATGGTATTTGTCATCGCTCCCGAACCAAGTGCTGCTTTTAAACCAGCAACTGTTGAGGAATGACAAAGCCTTGCACAATGATCAACATTATGTGTTCCCAATACTTGACGTGCGAATTTTTGCATCAAATAATTTTCTTCGTTTGTGCATTTTGCAGAAGACATCACTGCACAACGATCACCGCCATCATTCAGGAGTGTTTTAGAAAAACGTTCACTGATAATCTTGATGACTTCATCCCATGAAATATCAATCCATTCTCCGCGATCAGAGCCATTACGAGTTTTATTTTCAAGCAAGTATTGCCGAACTTTTGGTGTCGTTAACCGATCGG
>CAYXVH010000225.1:0-3843 GCA_964468615.1 uncultured Thiotrichales bacterium
TATTTAAACCTGCCATCAATCGCTGTTGATGAGCTTACAACAGCATTAACAAGCTGAGCTTCATAGCCTAGAACGCCATTTATAACATGAGTTTTTTGTGCTACTACAAACGGGTTCATGCGCCACTGTGCTGCCTGAAAAACAATTGCTAGGCAATCAGCTGGTTTGTTTTGCAAATGACTTGGCAGTGACACCTGGCTTTGCGCCATTAATTTTGCCATGTCTTTATAAGAATCAATAACATTTGAGTCAAGCATCATTGAAGTTAAATTACTGTGCTGTATTACATCATTACTCATTTTTTTACCCTTTTATTAATTGAGCGTATATTATAAACACCCGTACTTTATTAATCAACTGAATGCGAACCATTTTGGTGGAGCTAATACAATTAACGGATTATCATAGTTAATAAACCCTGACGGTATTTCTATGCTGTTGATGCGATTCCAACGCTCAACTGCAAAATTAAAATCACGCTCTGCTTTTTCCATAAACTCATCATTTAGCGTGTACATAGAAACCTCAACTGGATCAGTTTTACTGACTACAACAAAAATAAATTCATCAAGATCAAACAGTTTTTTATAAGTGTATGCCTGAATGTCATATCTATATTGAGCTGATGCTTTTGCAAAACCTCCAGGTGAAACGTCATCAGCTGATTTTAAATCAACACCATACTGACCAGCAAAATTTACCGCATCTATGCGTCCTTTTATTAGGGTTCCGCATGGCAGCTTAGTTACACCAGTAACCTCTGATTTGCAGTGTTGCAGAACAGCCCTGCTAAACTGATTGCTTTTAGTTACTTTAGCCATTGCTTTAACAGTGTCGTTTTGATCATGCGTTAAAATTTTCTTACCTTCGTTTTCTGTAACCCAATCAGCGTAATCGGCTTTGCCTTGCTTTGTTCTGCGATCAAATTTTGGCTGAATAGCATACTCATCATTGTACAAATGTGGCTCAAGCACTGCAGTATGGAATGCAGTGCCTAACATAAACTTTGCACTGTCTACGCGAGGCAGGCTGCGTTTAACGTGTTTTTTCCACAAATAATAATCTGACATATTTGGATTTGCCAAATCTTTAATGACATGCGCAGACAATAATGGAGCCTCGTGATATTGACTTGCAGGCAATTTACTAGCGCCATACAACCAGGTTTCACCAACATTTATTTTTTTAAAAGACTTAGCTGCTGAAATTGCAGTTGTTGCTTTTCTTTTAGATATAAATTTCATTTTATTACCCTTATTTAAATGCCCCGAAGGGCGGTTGGTTATATAACTGTTAAACCGCCATTTACTCCAATTTTCCTTGTTGTCCATACTTGACCCTCAACAATCACCGAAACTAATATATCTTTACCTTGAAAGTGCTTTACGATAACTTCAACATTCAAATCGTCCATTAATGCCGCGGTAACTTCTACAGTAAATGCTCTTTTCATTGCTTCTTTTTGCGCCTTGTTTGGTGCAACTTCGTAAGTTTTAGTAAATGTTTTCATATCGTTCTCGCTTTGCTGCTTTGCTTCAGTAACAATATAATAGCGTATTCATTATATATTGTAAAGCTTTTTTTATTAGTTTATAGCATTAAATGATTTATGTCAGAAACGACTGGAATGTTTACAAAGAAAGGTTCAGAATGATGATTAGCGTTTGGTGTTGCGCGAGGTTGCTGTAGCGTTTGAAAGCTTACTCCCTTTGGCTTGAGCACAGCATGGCTACTCAAAGCACTGAGGTGGTGGGTTGTTTTTTTCCTTGTATCTGGGCTGGCGCACCAGCCATCGAAACGCGCTTATTTTTTAATTGCACCAGGAGCAAATGAGGATATTGTTCCACCCGCAAAATAAAATGCAATGATGGTCAGTAAGATTTCTCCAATATAAAATTCACTAATTACATCACGCACCACATCCACAGTGCCTACGCCAGCCAGAGACATGCCCATTACCATCACAAAGGTTACCAGGTAAGTTATTGAGAACATTACCGCCAGATACCGCTGAGCAAGCTTAAATGGAGCGTAAGCTTCTAATAATGCAGTTTTAGCTTTTGACTTTGCTCGAATCTCTTCCTCATCTGACGTGTGCAGCTCGTCTATTAATTTCATGCCGTTCTTAATAACATCTTCGGCACCAAATAACTTAGCTAAAATTCCCATTACATCACCTCAAAATGCGGCATGTCTCTAAAGTTTTTCCAGTGACCACCCCAGGATAACTTAACACCAAGTTGACTTGCAGCTTCCAGCATTGCCGCTGCCACCGTTGTTAAATGGTTTTCATCCCAGCTTGCTTTGCCATCGACATACGCAAAAACGTCAAGTGCCTTTCCAGACTGATGATTACTGCGTTTTTTTGTGCCATCTAATTGACTCTTACCATTAAAAAAAAGCAAAAGTTGCTCGTCAGCATTTCTTAATCCGCCAAGCTCAGGAATGCCAAAGTCAATAGGTGAAAGCTCAAGTGCAAACTCAGCAACATCAACAAGTCTGGCGTTTACACCATCCATTCTTTTGACGCTGGTTGCACTAAATTTAAACGTCATTTTATTAACTCAGCAACTAACACACCCAACCCGCCCATGCCTAAAATTATAGCTGTTATAACGCGCCAGACTAAACCACGAACAGAGTCAACAGTAGGTTTCATTTCTGCAATTGATATTGAATGCTTGTTTATACTGTCTTGAATGCGCGTTTGTGACGCGACAAGCGCATGAAGCGACTTTTCAGTGTTGTCATGCTTCTCAGTGTAAACTGCAAACTGCGTTGTTAGTGCTGTCATAGCGTGAGTGCAAGCCGACATTTCATTTGTCATTGAGCCAACCAAATCATAAAGCGCCTCAACTTTATTTTTTTGAATCTCAACTTGTGTAATCGTATCTTGCTCTAACGACATTGTTGTGCGCCTTATTTTAATTACAGACTATGCTTCGCTTATTTCTGAATTACCTGTAATCACATACCTGTAAACGCATGAATTTGGCAATTGAATTTCTTTCCACTCATCTGCTGAAAATGTAAATATTGGAGTAAACCCAGAGGCTTCAAGACCATTACCTGAAACTTTTGCTTCAATCGCCGCCGCTCCTGTTCCCATAATAGATTGCACTATTATAACTTTGCCGTTAGATTTATATTCTGTACCGCTATTGCTTAAAGTATTGATTTTCATAAGGTTATCCTATAATTTTATGAGTTAATTTTGACATTACAGACCATCATCATCTGGTTTAAATCGTGTTTCGTATAAATAAGAAGCCTGAGCTTTACTTATCTGAACTTCGTCTGCTGTTGGCGGTGGCTCTGGTGCAAGCAATCCATCAACCATGACATCAAGCTCTGCTGCTGTTAATCCTGTACCCTCTTCATCATAAGGATAATTGAACCCCAGCGATGATATGTCAACTACTGCGGGAGGGTTATTAGCACCCGATACAAACAATGTAATTGTGTCGTATGTAGCAGCGTGAGGATACATTCCTAATAGTTGCTCTGGTGCTTGTGCTGTGTCGTAAATGTAGTATTTTGGAATGTTCATTACGAGGCCACCTCTATTATTTCTTTAACTGATACGTTGTCTATTGACAGTACCGCTGGCGCAGTTCCTATTCTAATTGCAAATCGACTGGGAGCGGTTGTTGTTATTGTTTGAGTGTACGTGCCGTTTGAATACACTGTAGTTTGGCCTGAAAAAGTTGCATTATGAAAGTGAGGTGCAACCCCACCTGAAACATAATCTAAAACTGTAAATGTAACTTCATAAGTCCCTGCCTTGCTAAAAGTTTGCCACAATTGCTGACCTTGCGTCACCCCATTTAACAAAGCTTTACC
>CAYXVH010000226.1:0-5847 GCA_964468615.1 uncultured Thiotrichales bacterium
CACCAGCTACTCCACTAGCGTTATCATCTGCACCAGGTAAACCATCGAAAGCATCATAATGGGCTCCTATAACGTAAATACCTTTGCAAGAAGTTTCTCCAATTTCTGCGATAACGTTTTTATAGATTATGTCGTTAGCATTGTATTCTTGAAAAAATACATTTTTAAAATGTTTTGAAAATTCTGAATGTATGTACTCAGCACTTAAATTTAGTTTTTCAGTATCAATAGAGCGATCTGGTAGCTCATCCGAAAGCTTTTTCACATGAGCTAATAGCTGTTCTTTGTCTGCATAGGGTTGATAGTTGCTCTCAAAGCTGGTTAGCACGGGAGCTGATATTAAAAACCAGGATAAAATTGCTAGACTAAATAAGATGATGCCAGCAAGTAAAATACGCTTTAAGAATTTTGGCATACCACAAATTCGCTCGATGTATTGATTTCCAATAACGTCAGATTATCTAAATGTTTAAATTAGTTGCTAAGTTTTTCTTTAATGGCCTTACTATTAGCAATACTTTCTACTTATAATGTTAATACTAGCAGCACTATCGATAAATATTTGCCGCAAGTCCTGCATAGTCTTCGCTATAGCTCATTATTTTATCTGTCAGTTTGTCTAGTTCTGCAGATTTAGTTTCCCAAATATTATCGTAGGATTCGTTTTTTGCTTTTAGTTTGCTAATGTTTTTAAGAACATAAGCCGTTTGTTTCGCGCCAATATTCTCTAAACAACTAATGGTTTCAATTAAATACTCGCCATCTGTATTGGCAAGATATTGACCTACACCGCCATTCATTAATTCGGATTCAAATAGACCTATTAAGTAAACTTTTTTATCAACACCTGTAAGTTGTTCAAGTTGAGAATCATCCAGCGTAATCAGGCTTTCCCATTTATTATAGAACCACTGATGCTCTGGGCTAGATGTTACGCCCTCTAGATCATAATTTTCTATGTCAACGTTTATCGAAGTTAAATCTTCAAATTTATAAGCTACAATTACAACGTTGTTATCTAAGCCTTCGGTTTTGAATTGAGTTGTATAGGGGCTCAGTTTTTTATCAGTACCAACCCGTATGCCTACTTCAGGTATTGATAATAGTAATTCTTTTAGTGCGTCTGTCCCATTGCTAGCAAGAATATTAAGCAAATAGTTTTCAAGCTCAGAATAGCTGTCTACAGAGGCGCTTTCAGCGCTAATCTGCTTAATAGTTTTTGCAGCTTCTTTAATATTGTTAGCCATTTTCTAAAATCTATAGCATTCTATATTTAACAATAGATCTTTTTGTGTTGTTTGTGGTGGTTGGGGGTATGTCCCACATTGTAATTAATGCAAATCCAGCCTTTAAGCAACTCTAGCAAATTCAATCTAAAACTAGCAGTATAAAATCTAATCCCCTTGACCGCTTATTTTGTTTAAACTGTAACCAGCTATGACAACATTTATTGATAATACCTATCGCTCTTATTTGTTACCAAAACGCTTAATATTTTTTGATCTCGATGGAACGATTATTCCTTCAACTAACGCAATGGGGCGCCGCATTGCCATTGCGTTGAATTCATATGAAAAATTACGTGTTGTCGCAAAAGAAAAATTAGATATTCATGATTTACCAGATCTGGATAAAGAAGATTGTAGTCAATGGCATAGAGATCATGGTGGGCCGAAAGGTTTAATAAAACACGTATTTCGAGAAGTTAAGTTAGATTCTGACGTTAAAGAATGTTTGGCTTATTATTTTAATGGGCTATTTAATAAACGCTTAGAGCAATATCATCCGGATGATCTTAAGTTCGATGTTATTTCTAAATCGTCTCTACAATTTGTTCAGTCTTTGGCAGAGGTTGCTACCGTATTATTAGTTTCTTATCGCTATCAACCAAAAAGAGATTTTTATAACTCACTTGATATAATTGGTTTAACTAAGAATAGTCTTTTTGGTACTCATAATGCTTTTGCAGTGGGTGGCCCAAGTTCTTCCGCCGATGGTTCTAAAGCGCGCTTTGTTGGAAAAATGTGGCGACGTGAAATTCGCGCACAACGTAGGTTGACGTCTGAAACAGGGAAAACCTTTCCGCCCTTTATGATTGGTGATTCTATTCGTGATTTACATTTTGCTGCAGATGCTGGTGGTGTATTTCTAGGTGTGTCTGAAACGGGTGTAGATTCAAAGCAGGCATTAATAAATGAAATTAAAGAGCTTGGGGGCGATTTAGATACCAACTCACGTGTGTTTCCATCCATTGAAGACTCTGAGTTACAAAATATTTTATTCACCGAGTGCGAAGCGTATATCGAGGCACTCAAGTATATGCCTGAAGAAATCTAGAAGAAAAATAAGAGTATTTGCTATAGGCAGCAATCTGTAATTTTTGATCTGCTGCGCTCATACGTGCAATATTTAACCTCACTCTTGCTAATACTATTAGCACTAAATCTAATCCCCCTTGACCGCTTATTTTGTTTAAACTGGTGGATATTTCGATAATTAAAACAGCCTCACCCATGCCAGAAGAAATTAGACAAGCCAAATCCACGCACTTTGGCTACCAAGACGTAAGCCCTGAAGAAAAGACTGAAAAGGTAACCGCGGTCTTTGAGTCGGTGGCGGGTAACTACGACATTATGAATGATGTGATGTCATTCGGTTTGCATAGGCTATGGAAACGACATTTTGTACATTTGGCTAATATTCGTCCGCATTTTCAGATTTTAGATCTCGCGGCGGGAACAGGCGACATCTCCGCTTTATTTGCACCAAAGATTGGCGACCGAGGTTCGATCACTTTGTGTGATCCGAACGGTGCGATGCTGGAAGAGGGTCGGCGGCGGATGGTGGATAAAGGTCTGCTGAAAAACATTCACTATGTGCAGGCGATGGGTGAAGATCTTCCGTTTCCGGAGGATCATTTTGATCGTGTGACTATTGCCTTTGGTTTGCGTAACTTCACGGATAAAGATAAAGCCTTGCGAACCATCTTTAAGCTACTAAAGCCCGGTGGCCAAATAATGGTGTTGGAGTTTTCTAAACCTAAACAGTGGTTGCAAGGCGTATACGATACCTATTCATTCAAACTGTTACCAAAGATGGGCGAAATCATCGCTAAAGATGCGGAGAGTTATAAATATTTAGCCGAATCGATTCGTAAGCACCCCGACCAAGAAACCTTAAAGTCTATGTTTGAAGCAGCCGGCTTTGAGAAATGTGATTACTTAAATTTAAATGGCGGTATTGTTAGTATTCATCGCGGCCACAAGCTATCTCTTTAAATTATTTAGTAATGCTTCTTAAGTTAATCAACAATGCACTGAAGAAGTATTTAGACAGCGACCCTGAAATTGCGGCGAAATTAAATAAATTTGAAGGTCAATGTTTGCTGGTGCATTTAAGCGATATAGAAAAAGAAATTTTAGCAACTCCCGTGCATGCAGGCATTGAAGTAAGCGAGCATATTGTTGATGAAGAGGCTTTGGTTTCTAGCGAGCCAGAGGTCACGACTACCATACATTCAAACATCGTCAGTTTAGCGAGAATGGGTTTAGGTGCTGAATATCAATCGATGTTAAATAGCGGCGCATTAAAAATTGAAGGCGATGTAGAGTTTGCGAATCAACTCCGTTCAATCTTTATGCAAGTCGATATCGATTGGGAAGAAGTGGCTTCTAAATATGTCGGTGATGCAGCTGCCTATCAAGTTGGTTTGATTGTTAATAAATTTAAAAATTATAAAAAACGTTCGGTAGATAACTTTCGTTTAGATGTAAGTGAATTCTTGCAAGAAGAATCGCGCATTGTGCCAACTAAAGTTGAGTTAGAGCGCTTTATGAGTGGTGTGGATAATTTAGATGCCAATGTGCAGCGGTTAGAGGCACGTATTCAACGCTTAATGAATACTGTGGAATCGTAAAGATGCGTTATTTACGTTTATTGTTCCGCATTCTACACATCAATCTCGTGTTGTTCCGGCATGGCTTAGAAGAAGTATTGCTTGATGTACCGTTTTTCCGCCCGATTCGTTTTATTTTATTTTTAATGCCATGGCATTGGTTTCGAAAATTAGAAACCAGCCACGGTGCGCGTATTCGTCGTGCGTTAGAAGATCTAGGACCTATCTACGTTAAATTTGGACAAGCGCTGTCCACGCGACGCGACTTATTGTCTGAAGACATCGCAGATGAGTTAGCTAAGTTGCAAGATCAGGTGCCACCATTTGAAGGGGCGGTTGCACAAGAAATTGTCGAAAAAGCCTTTAAAAAGCCTGTAAGTGAAGTATTTAAGGAATTTAGTGTAGAGCCATTAGCCTCTGCATCGATTGCACAAGTGCATTGTGCGACCTTGCACGACGGTACTGAAGTGGTGGTTAAAGTGTTGCGCCCGGGAGTTGAGAAGCGCGTACGCAGAGATTTAGAACTGATGCATGCCTTAGCTTCTATTGCACATCGCTATTGGGAAGATGGCAGACGCTTGCGCCCTAAAGATGTAGTTGATGAATATGAACAAGTCATCATGGATGAGTTGGATTTAATGCGCGAGGCGGCCAATGCCAGTCAGCTGCGCAAAAACTTTGAAAATTCAACCGACTTGTATGTGCCGGAAGTTTATTTTGAGCTGTGTCATCGAAATGTAATGGTTCAGGAGCGAATTCGAGGTATTCCTGTAAATGACATGAAGGCGCTACGTGAGCACGGCGTAAATCTTAAAAAACTATCAGACCGTGGCAGTCATATCTTTTTCACCCAAGTGTTTAGCCATAACTTTTTCCATGCAGATATGCATCCAGGAAACATTTTTGTTTCTTATGAAAATCCTGAAGACCCAAAATACATCGGGGTAGATTTTGGCATTATGGGAACTTTGGCGTTAGAAGATCAACGTTATCTTGCGGAAAATTTATTAGCTTTTTTAAATGCTGATTATCGTCGCGTTGCAGAATTACATTTAGAGTCCGGCTGGGTGCCACCTGATACTCGTGTGGATCAATTTGAGTCTGCAATTCGTACGGTGTGTGAACCTATTTTCCAAAGGCCACTAAGTGAAATTTCATTTGGTAGTTTATTGCTACGTTTATTCCAAACTGCGCGACGCTTTAATATGGAAGTGCAGCCACAATTGGTTTTATTGCAGAAAACATTATTGAATATTGAAGGTTTGGGTCGGACTCTAGATCCAGATTTAGATCTTTGGAAAACCGCAAAACCATTTTTAGATCGTTGGATGAGCGAACAAGTTGGGCCACGTGCGTTAATTTCTGGTTTGCGAAAGCAACTACCACGTTTAGCTGAAAGATTACCTGAAATGCCAGATTTAATTTATTCAGGCTTGAAGACCTTTGAGCAGGGTCAAACCAGGCTTGAAATGCATAGCCAAGAGCTTATAGAGCTGCGCCAAGAAATCAAAAAGTCTAATCGTAATTTACTATTTGCTCTAGCCATTGGGTTTGTTAGTGTAATTGCTGCACTCTACTTCTTCTAATTTTTGCCAACGTAAGTAAATAGATTTTTCTCAATGGATGTAACGCCTATCTTAGATCCTCTTAACGAGGCGCAACGTGAAGCCGTAAGTTGTGAAATCGTACCCGCATTAGTTATCGCGGGTGCTGGCAGTGGTAAAACCCGCGTACTGGTGCATCGTATCGCATGGTTATGCGAAGTCGTTGGCGTTTCGCCGTTCAGTATTCTTGCGGTTACCTTTACCAATAAAGCGGCAGCGGAGATGCGTGCACGTGTAGAAGAATTGTTGAATAACAATTTAGGTGGCATGTGGATGGGTACTTTTCACAGCATATCACATCGTTTGTTGCGCGCACATTGGCAAGAAGCAAACCTAAAACAGAGCTTT
>CAYXVH010000227.1:0-4417 GCA_964468615.1 uncultured Thiotrichales bacterium
GCCCCTTTCTATTTAATCGTTCATATTATATATATAGATGAATGACTGCTTTTGGCCGAAAGCGGGCATATTATTAATTTCGTGCCAGTTCCAAACTTTAGTGAACCGGAGTGTAACCCTACTGAGCAGGGTTTTAAGTCAGGACAGATTTCGTAAGTAGCTGAATTAAATAATATTTAAAATAAAAAGCTCGAGTTCATAATGCTGGGGTCCGTGGTTCAAGTCCACGCATAGCCACCAATTAAATCAATTGGTTATAAGATTTTTAAGGAATAGGCGCATGAGCCTATATCTAATATCCAACGTATATCCAGCAATAAAGAACTTTTCAGCCGAACCGCAGCAGTGTAGTTTGCGTCCAAACGAGCACCTTGTTTGGAGCAGACTTTATAGTAAATCCTCGTAGTCAGATGGTTTTATCGTCGTTATGAAATACTTACGAAAAAGCTCATCAGAGTAAGACAACAGACGTTCATCGGTAGTTACAAAATACCCTCCACCGTGCTTATATAGCTCAAAGAGATGGTCCGCGTCTCCCTCATGTTTACCGGGCTTCGCATTGCCTTGAATTAAACTGCGTATTTCGTCCCTCTTACTTAGTAATTCCGGCGTGAGCTCTGTCTCGATTGTGTATACGAGCTCTTGCCCCATACATTTAACATCGTCAGGGGTATTCGGATGATCTAATTCCTTCTGAACGGAGTGAGCAACTATAATATTGGGCCACTTTTCAAGTATACGACGACTTGCTGCTTCCTCTATGCCACCAGGATCAAAAGCGCAACTGTCGATGAAGCTATGAGTATATCTAGGGGCCTTTGTTTATGTGCCATTACTTATAGCTCGTAACATATTATTACTGAGCTACATTGCTTGTACATCACACTATATGTACAGAATCTGCAATGTCCGCTTTGATCGTAAGCAGACATTAAACTATGTTCGTTTTGTGATTCCAATCTGACTTCCCCTCATATCAATCTAATTATGTCCGCTTTCGGCCAATAGCGGTCATTTAAGCTGGTTAGGAGCATCAAAATATTTAGCCAAGTTAGATTTAATGTTACGCAATATATCTCGCCAACTGATAATTCCTACGGGTCTGTTATCAGTATCAACTATTGGGATGCATGAAATTTTATGTTGATCGAATATTTCAAGTGCATCGTAAATCCTTGCGTCTGATTTTAGTGTAATTGGTTTTCTAGTCATAATTTGATGTACTTATTTATTCAGTGTGTCTGCGTCTCGCGCAGTTTCCCTTATTGTTCCAATATTAGGATTCAAAGCTTTAAGTAAGTCTCTATCGGATAGCACTCCGAATAATTCTTCTCTCTCAACAACTAGTAGATGGTGGAAGTTTGTATTGTCAAATATTTCTTTTACAACCCCAAGTGAATCATCCATTTCTACGGTTACAATTTTCTCATTAATTAGATCTTTAAATTCCATAGTATTTTGGTTTAAATTTTTCCTAGACTAGACTTACAAAAGGTTTGTAATCGCTAGTGTACATAGTAATAGATAGTAAACGGAGTAAGTGTTTCCACAGGATGGAATGTTGATTGGTCATATTTCTGTCTGCTGCAGGTATTCGTATTAGGCTATTGGTTCGGTTCTAGCATGTCATCATATGTGTTTAACGATGATCGCATCAATTACGGTTCATGTTATGATTATTATTTTTTATCAAATCAAATTCTAATATGCAAAAACAAGTTAAAATCTCACTGCTGTCCGTTTTTTATATTTTCCTTTCGAGCATGGTTGCAGGTCCGTCATACTCGGAAAATATTGAAGAAATTATTGAGTCTCAAAAGGAAATGAAGGGCAAATCAGATGAACAAGCTAAAAAAAGTCTCGCCGAAAAAACATTATTAGAAGAGTCAAAGAATGCGATTACGATGGGAAACGAAGAATACCAGCAGTCATGTTCTATTTGTCATGGAATTAATGCAACGGGACAAAGTGAGTACGCAAATGTTTTAAAGCAAAGCCCAGCAGATCTCACGCAAATTAAAAGAAATAATAATGGTGTATTTCCCTTTAGCAAGCTGTATCGCATCATAGATGGACGCGAAGTAATTTCCTCCCATGGATCTCGTATCATGCCGATATGGGGTGATCGCTTTAATTCAGAAAATTGGCTTAATATGAGCCCACGTTTCTCTGAAACCTTTGTAAGGGGACGAATATTCGAACTATTATTATATCTTGAATCCATTCAAGAATAACTTAATCAATTCGCTCTAACAAAAAAGACAAAATCAATGCGTACACTGAAACTTGCTTCTATACTTTGTTGTTTCATTATCGCCGGTATTTCATATGCCTATGCAGAAGAAATTAAAGATGCAAGAACGCTGGTGAAGTTGCCTGATGATATTAAAGAAAAGATGGTGATTCTTATGCGTGACCACATTCGTGCACTAGAGGACATCATCCATGCTGTTCAAACCGAGGAATATGATAAGGCTGAACATATTGCAGAATCCCGGCTAGGTTGGAGTTCATCAACTCGTCCTGGGGATCAGGAAGTTATCAAACACTGGCCAGAACCAATGCAAAAAATGGCAGACCAGTTGTACCATGCTGCAAGTAATTATGTAAATGTATCTCAAAAAGCTGCTATTGGAGATAGTAAGGAAAGCGATCGGAATGTTGTCGCTGCACTAGGTGAAGTGATTACTGCTTGCCGCGGGTGTCACGAAACCTATCGCTTACGTTAGTCTTAAATGCCCGCTTTGGGTCGTTAGCGGACATATTGAAGCTTTGTTTCGAACATTCCAACCTGATGTTCACCTTAACGGTTTAATTTATGTCTGCTTACGGCCAATAGCGGTCATTCAACGTATAAATTATTTAGGAGTCTAATTGCTTTGATAATTCTTCAGTTGCGACCGCCTATTGCAACACGCAGTACATGAAAACTAACAGGCCCAGCATGCATTAACATATTTCCATTACCATCCAACACGAAAGCTTGCACGGTATGAAAACCACGAGAGACATTGAATAAATTAACCGTCAAACTCTCGCCTGATTGGACTAACTTGCCATCCTCACCATCTATTTTTAGTTTAATGGTATGACCGGGTTTAAGTGCTGGCTGAAGGGAGAAATTAATAATCACATTTCCATCATTGGCGCGCACACCTTGGTCTTCAGTAGGACTGAGAATATTAAAATTTTTATAGGAAGCGAGAGTTGCTCCTGGTTTTTCAGTTTCGGGCGGAGTAACCCTACTTGGTGGAAGCGCGGGTGTAACATTGATAGGAGATATTTCTACAGGCACAGAATCCGGGCTTGGTTGATCCGTGAAATAAACTTCTCCATTGGGGCCAACATGCCGATACAATTGATGTGCATTGGCGCTGCTTGCTAAGAATATAATAGTAATTAGAGTTAGATATTTCATATTTATTTGATTAACTCAGAATTATTTTGTTCACAAGATTGCTATTAGCACAATATCTGAAATTACATTTTAAACTAATGTCCGCTTTGGGTCGTTAGCGGTCATAAGACTTGTTGTCTAAAGTTATAATACACCGTCGCGAAGCTATGCAGCCACGTTAAGTAAATTGTTCGGTGGACTAACGAATGTAGTAACCAGATACGCGCCAGCTCCCACTGTCTTGCATGGGCGTAACAGTCTCAATAGCCGACGCTTTATGCTCGTAGACGGCCTCGAACTGCAGTACAACATACTCACCATCAGGTGCCCCAGGCAGACTCGTTGTGTATTTTGCGTCCTTCAACCGCCTGGATTTCAGTTCCCCAAACGGTTTGCGGGCCGCAGTTACGGCTTGTGACCATTGCTTAACCGTGACTTGTGCACGAAACAAAGACGCAGCTTCTTTCCAACTCGCGTCATATTGCCCTGCATCGACAAGTGACAACCACGCTAACGCTGCATCTTCGGCTTGCTTCTCTGCATCCGAAGCTGTGGCTACAGCGATTAAGCAAAGCATTGCAAAGGGGATTAACAAAACTCTGTATTTCATAAGTTCATCTCACTTTAACTATGTGACTTAATTGTCTCCTAACACTTAGATGTGCATCAATACCTTCAATCCTTGGATTGTTCGCTTTCGGCCAATAGCGGACATTTAATCATAATCAATACCTATAGGTAATATAGTTGAAAAATATAACTTATTTACATTCTATTTACATTCTATTTACATTCTATGCTGTAAATTTAAGCATAGTAAAAACATGCTTAACACTTTTAATTTTCAAATGACCACACAAACGTGTATTCGTAGAGATGATGATTGATGATTTTTCCAAATTAAAATTCTTAACAGTAAGCACTAAAGACGAATTAAAGCTATTAGAAGAACTTATTTTCGAGCTTGCCTTAGCCGGAAAAGCAATTTGCACTGGTGAGGTCTTGAGTAGAGATGAAAAA
>CAYXVH010000228.1:0-19256 GCA_964468615.1 uncultured Thiotrichales bacterium
GGAGGTTTAAGCTTAGCCGCTGCCGTACAAGCCAATGGTGTCACCGAGTTTATTGGAGCTCAAGCAACCGTACTTGCATTCATGCCATCACTACTAATTTTGCTAATTATTATTACAGCAGTAGTATTCTTAACGGAATTAACCTCGAACACTGCCACCACTGCTACACTCGTCCCCGTATTAGCCGCAATTTCACCCGCACTTAATATTCATCCTTACGTTCTAGTTATACCTGCTGCAATTGCTGCTAGCTGCGCATTTATGTTACCAATCGCGACCCCACCTAACGCAATTGTATATGGTTCTGGTCATATCACTATGCAGGAAATGAGGAAGTCTGGTTTTTGGCTAAACCTATTATGCTTATTAGTCGTTACTACGCTTGCCTATTCATTCGGCACTTATATGATAGATCTACTAAAAAGTTAATCTTTACTTCACACCATATTTCTCAGACTGTTTATACTTTTCTTCAACACCAATCAATTCATTAAACTCTTCAAAATTTAATAAATTCTCTTCCATGCCCAATGTCGTACCGTCTTTATTTAGCTTTGTATAAAATTCACGCATGGTCTTACCTGCTGCATATAATCCAGTAAGTGGATAGAGAATTAATTGGAAACCCATATTTTCTAATTCATCTTTTTGAAGTACCGGTGTTTTACCACCTTCAATCATATTAGCAACATTTGGATGTGGCGACTCTTGACCTATTCTCTTTAATTGTTCTAATGAGCCAGGAGCTTCGACAAAACTTGCATTAGCGCCTAACTCACGTGCTGCTTTAACACGTGCTATCGCTTCGTCTAATCCCAAAACAGCTTCTGCATCGGTTCTTGCCACGATAAAAAAATCGGCATCTCCTCTCGCATCTACAGCAGCTTGAATTTTGTATAAATAGTCTTCTCTATCAATGACTTTTTTATTTCGCATGTGACCACATTTTTTTGGCCATTCTTGGTCCTCTAAGAAGCACCCTTTAGCACCGGCATCTATTAATTGTTTAACCGTTCGATGCACGTTTAATGGATTCCCATAACCTGTATCTGCATCAACAATTATTGGTATTGAGACACTATTGCAAATTGCACGAGCACGCTCTACAACCTCAGTTTGAGTAAGTAGCCCAAAATCTGGCTCGCCAATTGTGGCAGCAGCAAGCGAATAGCCGGATATAAATGCCATTGGAAATCCTACTTGTTCAGCAATCTTTGCCGATAAGGTGTCATATATGCCCGGAAAGGCTAAAGCACCTACTTGATTTAAAATGTTTTGAATACTATTGTTTGTCATAACTAGGCTCCGTTATTGACATATTATTGATGGAACTATACTAGGTTTTATTATTCTAAAATGCATAACACAAATTAGCCTTCACATTAATAATTATACCTCGGCTTTGATTATGAAACGTATTTTATACCTCACAACTATCAGCTTGTTAGTATTAACAAGCAGCCTTACCAACGCATCTGATTGGACCGAAGTACGCACACTAGAAGGTAAATTTACCACCTTATCTCAACACTTTGAGAAAGATAAATGGACTCTAGTAATGCTATGGACTACAAACTGTGGAATATGTCAGCGTGAATATCCCGTAATGTCAGAATTTCATGACAAACACAAAGATGTTGACGCAAAAGTTATTGGTGTTTCACTCGATGGTTATTCAAAACTTGACTCTATTACTGAGCACATCAATGAAATGCCCATGACGTTTGATAACTTAATTGGTGAGATTACTGTAGTTGCGTTTAATTATGAATCCGCTACGGAAGAAGCTTTACGTGGCACACCCACATTTTTAATGTTCAACCCAGATGGACAGTTAGTAGGACATAATCCCGGCCCAGTTGAACCCGAAGCACTTGAGAAGTTTATTTCTAGAAAGTAAGTATTTAAACTAGTTTTTATCTAGAGCGTATTTAGCCAGTACTTCAAATTCAACATATTCCAATACAGAACTATGTGTGGCCTGTAAGTAAATATTCGGCGCTTTATTTTCTTCTAATGCTTCAATCCAGCGCTGCACACATAGACACCATTTATCTCCTGGCCTTAAACCAGGAAATTCCGCATCGGGATAAGGCGTACTGAGATCATTACCTTTCGACTTTGAGTATTCTAAAAATTCTTTAGTTATATTTGCACAAACCGTGTGCATACCAACGTCATGTTCATCAGTATCACAGCGGCCATTACGGTAATAGCCTGTTAATAGTTCATCGCAACAACTTCGCAAGTCTCCGCCTAAAACATTTTTTTGCATATTTTATGCTCTATATTTATGTTCTTTTAAAACCTAGCAAAAGACAGGTTCTTACGCTGTGCGATTGCAATCCCAATTAAAATAATAACCAATGCAATGATTGCATTAATACCAACACTTTCGTTTAAAAATAGAATACCGATTATAACAGCCCAAACAGGGATTAAATAATTGATTTGTGACAAAAATGATGGCCCTACTCTTGCAATGACAGCAAAATAAATAACCGTCGCTAGCGCAGTTGGGAACACACCTAATAGCAATAACGATAAAAATTCAATACTTTGAAAAGATAATTTCCATTCCTGATCTACTAAAAATATAACTGGCACCATAATGACGCTAGCTAAGACCATTACCGCAGCTGACAAAGCCACAAAACTCTCATTTGGCAAACGCTTAGCAATAATAGTATTAATAGCATAACTGACAGCGCCAGCAAGTATTGCTAGCATTGCAATTAATCTTTCTGCATCAGAAGCAAAATTTGCTAATGCAGTTGGCCCAAATAAAACCAAGATACCAATGAAGCCTAATACAAACCCTACTACTCGATTTGCAGTTAATCGCTCATTGGTTACAAAAAAATGTGCAAGAAAAATCGTAGTCAATGGCACAACCGCCATCAGTATTCCTGCAATACTGCTATCCACCGTTTGCTGACCCCAACTAATTAAATAAAATGGCAAACAACAACCAAAAAATGCCAGCGCGATTAAAAGCATCCAATGATTTTTTAAAAATGAAAATGAATCTCTACGAAATACAGACAATAATATTAACGCAATTGCTGCAATGATTATCCTCCCCCCCGCTACTACCGTTGGCGGGTATTCTTGCACCGATATTTTAGTAAACATAAATGCACTACCAAACATGATAACTAGAGAAATCATACCCAGCCAATCTGCGGGTTTAGCGTTATACATTAATAGTTAAACTTTTTTAATATCGAACTAGCACATCGTAGCTTAGTTTTGCCTTGCCTTCAGCAGCAACGTTAATTTTCCATTCAGCGGTCCCCGCAGCTACTTTTTTATGTGCATGGCTTTCTTCCCGCATCTTCCAATCACCCGGGATAGGCTCTTGAACGACCACTTCTACTTCTTCATCTTTTGCATTTTTCAATACAATTTCAAAACTTGCAATATAGGCTTGGCTATACTTTCCAATAGCGGTTGCTTTTTTGAAATTAGTTTGTTTTTTGTCAGCCGTAACATCAAAAGCATCGCCTAATTTTAATTTGACCTCTTCATTTTTTGGAGTGTGATCAATTCGATCCTCGCCAACAAACTGCGCATTACCTGACTTATCATTTTTATAAACTCGTACCACACCTTTCGGCAAAGGCATACCGAGATTAGATTCTTCTTTGTTTTCAAACTCTACAAACACACCCACTTTTAGTTTTTGACCAAGCTGACCATATGAGCCTCGATAATAGTAATCCTGGCCTTTAAGTAAGAACTCTTTTTTAACCGGTATTTTAGTCGCACTTAATAATGAAACTTGCTTGGTTTGATTGTTTGAAATGGTTGTTGGACGCTGTAATGTATATAAATGGTATTCAAACAGGCCTTCTTCAACCATAGCCGGTGCTGCCGCCCCAACGCTTGATTTAGACATCAGCACATCACGTCGCCTAGGTTGCATTTCTTGGCGCACTTGGTTTACATCACCTGCAACCAATTGAAGTTTTGCATTCTTATAGGTAGCACCACTCTGATTAGTTAAAGTAACCCAGCCTGTAAGATCAACATATTTATCCGACTCATCTAGCTCAGCCACATAATCTGCTTTCCAGCCTAAACCACCTGTCAGGTAACTCAGTTGTAGTTCTTGCGGTTTACGCGTTCCACTCTCTAATGAAATTACTAAAGTTGGACGATCACGCAAATTTGCAGGCACTTCATCATAAATAATACGGCCTGGATACCCCGTTTCGATACGATTACCCACTCTTAGCACTACACCGTTATTAACACTAAGTACTTCTGCTTCTTCAGTTCTTTCTTCACCAGTGGTTGGATGAACTTTTACGACTCTAACTTTTTTTCCCACATATTTTTCTAAAAGCTTCTGTGGAGTCAATAAATCAAAATCAAAATTTTGCTCGATTAAGCGAAATCCGTCTGGATGATTAATACTTCTTAACAAAGCGGTTTCAGGTCGCATTTGCGCACTCACTTCTCGAAACGCCAAGTGGTTGAAGCCATCATCGAGCGTAACGCTACGCAGATCTTTCACTAATGCGAGCTGTTCATTGTAAATGGTTACCGCAATTTCCTGCTGATCATTAAGTGTGCTGCGAATTTCATCTTCTGCAACGGTTATTTGTGCAACGAGAAATAGTAATGACGCTGTAACTAAAAATGATATTTTCTTCATAATTATTCCTTTACAAGACTAGTATCGTATCAATACTTTGTAAGTTAATGTTGTTTTGCCCTCAGCAGGCACCTTAATTTTCCATTCTGCAGTTCCGGCTGCTACTTTTTCATGCTTATGGCTTTGCTGCTTCATTTTCCAGTCACCCGGAATAGGCTCTTGCACAACCACTTCTACTTCTTCATTTTTGGCATTTTTAAGATCGATTTGAAAACTTGCAGTATAAGCATAGTTATATTTACCGATAGCATGAGCTTTTTTGAACTGTGTTTGCTTTTTATCTGCAGTCACATCAAACGCATCACCTAACTTTAAACGCACTTCTTCTTTTTTAGGCGTATGGTCAATATGATCTTCACCGACAAATTGTGCATTTCCAGACTTATCATTCTTATAGACCCGAACCACACCTTTTGGCAAAGGCATACCAAGATTAGATTCTTTGTCATTATTAAACTCTACAAACACACCCACCTTTAATTTTTGGCCAATCGACCCATATGAACTTTGATAATAATAATTTTGGCCTTTAAGCAAAAACTCTTTCTTAACAGGTATTTTTGTGGCACTAAGCAAAGACACCTGTTTAGTTTGATTCTCTGCAATCGTTGTAGGACGCTGCAAAGTATAAAGATGATATTCAAATAAAGCTTCTTCAACCATATCTGCTTCAGCGTTCATTGAATCTTCTGCTAATGCTTCAAATTTTCTTTTAACTTCTCTATATTCATTTTGAACACGATTAACATCACCAGCCACTAATTGCAGTTTTGCATTCTTATAGGTAGCACCACTTTGATTAGTTAAGGTAACCCAACCAGTGAGATCAACAAATTCATCAGACTCATCCAGTTCTGCAACATAATCTGCTTTCCATGACAATCCGCCTGTCAAGTAACTGAGTTGCAACTGTTGTGGTTTAGAAGTTGCACTATTAAGCTGCATCACAAGTGTTGGACGATCACGCAAATTACCAGGCACTTCATCAAACACAATCCGACCCGGAATACCTGTCTCAATGCGATCACCAATACGCAGTACTACTCCATTATTTACACTCAATACCACAGCATCAAGCAAGCTCTCTTTACCAGTTATTGGATGAGTTTTCACCACTCGCACCTTCTTACCTACATACTTTTCTAATAGCTTCTGTGGAGTCAAAAGGTCAAAATCGAAATTTTGTTCGATAAGATGAAAACCATCAGGGTAATCAAGGCTTCTTAGTAAGGCGGTTTCAGGGCGCATTTGTGCGCTCACCTCACGAAAAGCCAGTTTACTAAAGCCGCTATCTAAACGAATAGTACGCAGATCTTTTACCAGAGCTAATTGATCGTTATAGATGGTTACTGCTACTTCAGATTGATCTTGTATAGTACTTTTGATCTCTCCCTCATGAGAAGTGGCACCCACCTGCCCAACTAATAGGCTGAGTAGCAAACTTACGATAAATGCTGATGTGAATTTGAGTCGTTTCATATTTGATCCTTTATTTTTCCACTAGATTTACATGCTTAAACGATCAAAAAGTGCATTTGGGTTAAACTAGGCAAATTATTTTATTATTTATATAAATTCTGTAGTCTGATAGCTAAGCCTACATACTACAATTAGTCATTAAACTACCTTCATGAACCAAATCTTAATCATAGCTGGGATTATAGGAATTTTATTATTCCTACGCTGGATTCGTAAGCAACCAAAAAATAAGCAAATTCAGGGCATACTAGTCCTTGCTGCAATAGTATTGATTGGTCTTGCAATTACAGGAAGACTTCATCCATTAATTGCCATTATCGGGGCCGCGGCGGCTTCGTTTCAGAAATTTTCTGGATTATTAAGATTTGTTCCACTATTTAAAAACCTATTTACAAATACACCAATAAATAATTCTGAAACAAGTGGTCAAGCAAACAGTACTAGTCAAGATACTAAGATGACTAAAGAAGAAGCGCTTCGAGTTCTAGGTGTTGATGACAACGCAACGGAAGAAGAAATCATCGAAGCACATCGGAAACTGATTCAGAAAATGCATCCTGATCGTGGCGGCAATGACTATTTAGCTGCAAAAATTAATCAAGCAAAAGATTATTTGTTAAAAAATACTGCCTAAAAGTTATTCGCTATGTTCTGGAAAAAACAATGGAAGAAAATCTTAGGTAAGGATGGCGAAGAGCAATACGAAATACCCGCTTACAGCAAAGATGGCGGACATATTAAATCTTTAGAACGACAAGGACGACTGACTACTAGTGCAAGCTATGGAGGCATGGGCGTACGCGAACTTCAGCTTCGTATGGAGTTATTACTTAGCCAAATGATTTCATCTCGTCGTAGCGTATTTGAACCTGCCAAAGAACTTGCAGAATTCGCTAAAGTCGATCAGGACCGTTTTTTAAGTTCTGTTGAAATATTTTGCAACACTAGTGTTGAGCTGGCTTTTAGCTTTTGTCAGTTTGCACCACGAAGCCTAAAACTAGTAGATGAAGAAAACTGGGATGATTGGATTGGTAAATTATTAGCAATATATAATGAAAAAGGTCTTGATGATTGCATTAATACCATGCACAACGTTGATGACTATATTCGGTCGCTTAGCCTTGCTCCAAGCACAGTAACTTTAGATAAAACGTCCCGAATTTTAGAAAGCTTTGTTATAGGACTTAGTGGCAGATATCTAGGCATTGAAGCAAGTGACATTTTTTACACTGATACTGAATCTATAAGATTGCCTGAAATATCTTCCCAATTTAGCAAACGAGAAGACAATTTTACTTTGTACAAAGCCATGGCAGTACACCAATGGGCACAAACTTGGTACGGCACTTGGCGTATGAATGTGGAAACATTAGTAAAAATGTTTAAAGACCCTGATCGCGCACTCTCGTTATTTCATAAACTTGAGACAATACGACTTGATGCTCACATAGAAAGAGAATTGCCTGGCTTAGCCCGCGCAATGAAAGCTTTAAATGAAAAACTAAGCAACCAAGAAGACTCATTAACACTTTCTAAAACCTGGTTAAGAGCAATTGAAAAACTAAAAGAACCGGATACCACTGTGCAAGACAGTATGTTTTTCTTAGAGGCTGTATATAAAGATAAACATGCTCCGGCTGATAAATTTTATCAAGGATCTCTAAATCCACATGAAGCACGCATAACCATTGAATCTAGAGCGCAAAAAGAAAAACAGGCTTTAGCAGACAAGCTTATTCATCTACAACAAGAGCTGGAAAAATACAACCGCCAAAATACTGAAAATGAATTCGGTGAAGCATCAGATGAATCTATTGCCAAGGCAGGAGAAAAAAGATTCTCCGTTAAAAATATTGAAGATGATTCCCTACCAGACGGTTTTAAAATAGAATTACAGTTTGAAGATAAAGCCGTTGAAATTCCTGAAGATGTACAGCAACTTATGGCATCTATATTGCAAGACTTTGGCGAAATACCAGATGATTATTTAATAGATGCACTAAATGATAGTAATGACAAGAAAACAGAACCTGAAAAAAGCACGAACGACAATGCAATGGATATTAGCGAGGATGAATTTCTATATGATGAATGGGATCACTCTCGACAAAAATATCGAAAAGAATGGTGCCACTTAAAAGAAATTGACATACAACCTTTACATAATAACTTTGTTAACAACACCTTATACAAACACCGCGGACTACTAAAACGCCTACACAGAACCTTTGAGGCATTACGCGAAGACGACAAACGCATGAAACGCCAACCTTTTGGCGACGATATTGATCTTGATGCTGTGATAGAAGCGTACTCTGATACTAAGATAGGCATGGAAGCATCTCAAAACCTGTTTACCAAGTCGCGCAAGATGGATCGAAACATTGCGGTGATGTTTATGATTGATATGAGTGGCTCAACTGCAGGTTGGGTTAATGAAATGGAACGCGAAGCACTAGTTTTACTCTGTGAGTCCCTCGAAATTCTTGGCGATCGCTATGCTATTTATGGATTTTCTGGTGTAACCCATCAGCGTTGCGAATTATACAAAATCAAAGAAATCGATGAAGCTTATAGCGATGATGTTAAAGCACGTATCAGTGGCATAAAGCCGCAGGATTACACACGCATGGGCGCTGCAATACGACACCTCACAAAAGTACTTCATCAAGTTGAAGCGCGAACTAAGCTTTTAATTACTCTTTCTGACGGCCGACCTGACGACCAGGATGGTTACCGTGGCCCTTATGGTATTGAAGACACACGACGCGCATTGATCGAAGCAAAGTTTTTGGGCATACACCCTTTTTGCATTACTATTGATAATGAGGCGATGGATTACTTGCAACATATGTATGGCGCAGTAAATTTTACTGTCATTGATCAAGTCGACAAACTGCCTTATAAAGTCTCAGATATTTATCGACGCATAACGGTTTAAACCTTACTCACACAATATGAAAAATAGTAAACGGCTGGATGCTGTTCAAAGTCCTATTATTCCTTATATAGGCGAGCTTACGCGCAACAACCCAGGTACGATCTCATTTGGTCAAGGTATTGCATTTTATGGACCACCTGCAGAAGCATTTCTTAATGTGCAAGAATGTTTAACAGATGAATCTATCAATCGTTATGGCCCTGTAGAAGGCATCCCCGAGCTACAACAAGCATTAATTAACAAATTAAAAGTAGTCAATGGTATTGAAATAAATTCAGGCAATGCTGTGATAGTCACAGCCGGATCTAACATGGCATTCAACACTGCGATCTTGGCCATCACAGACCCTGGAGATGAAGTTATTTTACCTCTGCCCTATTATTTCAACCATGAAATGTCATTAACGATGGAACGTTGCAAGCCTGTATTAGTTTCATGCAATGAAGATTTTCATCTAGACATAGAAAAAATCAAATCAGCGATTACTGATAAAACAAAAGCAATCGTTACTATTAGCCCAAATAACCCTAGTGGTGCTGTGTACACACAACTAGAATTACTAGAAATTAATCAATTATGTAAAGAGCATAATATTTATCATATAAGCGATGAAGCCTATGAAGATTTCTACTACCAACAACATCAACATTTTTCTAGCGCCTCACTTCAGAATACACAACAACACACTATCTCATTATTTTCGTTCTCTAAAGGTTATGGATTTGCTGGTTGGCGTATTGGTTACATGGTGATACCAGAACATTTACTACCCGCAGTAAAGAAAATACAAGACACTATACTCATTTCACCTCCCGTGATTTCACAACATGCTGCTGTGGGCGCCTTAAGTACTAATGCCGGTTATTTACAAGACAAAAGAAATGCAATGTCTAGCAAACGAGAATTAGTATTGAGGAAATTAAACAATTTATCTTGTTTGAAAATGCAACCCACGTCAGAAGGAGCTTTTTATACATTACTCAATATTGATACTAATCAAGATGATATGCAGCTTGCACAAACACTAATAGAAAAACATGGTGTAGCCACTATTCCCGGCACTGCTTTTGGTATCAACTCCGGTTGCTATTTACGTTTGTCTTACGGGGCTTTAACAGACAACGCTATTGATGAAGGTCTGGATAGAATTATATATGGCTTGTCTTTTTGACCACTAGCTAGTTAACTAGGAACTAGCGAGGAATGATGCTCAATAATCTTATAATTATCCTCATCAAACTTACGAATAACAAATGTATATCGTGCAGGTAAAACTTTTAAACCTTGATCTTCGTAAGATAAATTATAACTTCCAGAAAAAATAAACGTATTCGCATACACTCTATTTTTAGAGGATTTAAAACTTACGGCTAAGTTATCTTTTGCAAATAGTTCTTCAAAATATCCTTTAATTAAATCATGATTATCACGAAGAATGATTGAAAAAGTCCCCCATAACATTGCATCTTTATCATACAGCTTAATAATTCGATTTATATCATGGGTATTTATGCATTCTCCCCATTCTTCTAAGATTTTATCTGCACCTTTCATAGCATCACCCCAATTCTTCTTAGTAGTAATAAATAATTATCAATGTTGCTCACGAATATTAGCAAAATAATAATAAAGCTTTAAATCACTTTTTAAATAACATAAATATTTTCACTAGATCTGCTAGTAGCTTACAATGATTGGACATCTCAGGCCTATGGACTTGCCTTTTCAAGGTTCAATATTTCTTTTCTAAGCTTGGACTCATTCAGCAAAAGGGTTTATCAATAAGCCCTTATAGGAGTGTTTTGTGTGAACAATTCGCTGACCAGTAATTTTCGCGGTGATATTTACGGCGGCATAACCGCTGCAATTATCGCATTGCCTCTCGCGCTTGCCTTTGGAGTTTCTTCTGGAGCTGGCCCAATAGCTGGCATGTATGGGGCAATTTTTGTAGGGCTATTCGCAGCACTCTTTGGCGGCACACCTTCTCAAATCTCTGGCCCTACTGGCCCGATGACCGTAGTCATGGCTGCGACCTTCACGCAATACACAGCCTATGATCCCGTAATGGGCCCAGCACTGGCTTTCACCGTTGTAATGATGGGCGGGTTGTTTCAAATATCGTTTGGTGTTTTAAAGCTTGGAAAATATATTGCCCTGGTTCCCTTCCCTGTTGTCTCAGGTTTTATGACAGGTATAGGGGTAATCATTATTATTTTGCAATTACCAGCATTTTTCGGTTATGCCACACCTTCTGGCAGCATTAATGCATCTTTAAAAGCGTTACCAGAATTTGTCCAAAATCCAATCAACCAAGCAATGATCTTAGGCGTGATTTCATTGGTTATTACCAGCTTTTTACCCAATAAAATTAATCGAATTATTCCCGCACCATTGTTAGCGCTAATTTGTGGCACATTAATATTTCTATTCTTATTTCCTGAAAAAGTTGCCACAACTTTAGGAGATATCCCTACCGGATTCCCTTCACCGCAAATGCCAACTTTTGAAGTTTCTCTAATTACTGACATGGTTAAGTCTGCATTAGTACTAGCAGTTTTAGGCTCTATCGATTCTTTATTAACCTCATTAGTTGCAGACAACTTAACAAGAACACATCACGACTCTGATAAAGAGCTTATAGGACAAGGCATTGGCAACACTTTTGCGGGTATTTTTGGCGGCTTACCTGGTGCAGGCGCAACCATGCGTACCGTTGTAAATATTAATGCAGGTGGACAAACTAAAATTTCAGGGACTTTACATGCAGTGATCTTATTAGCAATAGTCCTGGGCGCTGGTGCCTTTGCAAAAGACATTCCGCATGCCGTGCTCGCAGGAATACTCTTTAAGGTCGGCATAGACATTATTGACTGGGACTTTTTAAAGCATCTTAAATATGTTCCACGCACCTCTGCTTTTTTAATGTTTACGGTTCTGTTGCTTACCGTCTTTGTAGATTTAATCACTGCGGTTGCAGTGGGCGTTGTTTCAGCCAGTTTAATACTGGTGAATCGAATGTCTGATTTACAATCAAAGAGTATAAAAATTATTACTCAACCAGATGATGAAACACCATTATCTAATGAAGAAAGTGAAATTTTACAACAAGCCAATGGGCGGATTCTGCTATACCATTTAAGCGGCCCACTTAGTTTTGGAGCTGCAAAAGATATGGTCAAACGCCTTGCAACTTATGATAGATACGATGTGTTAATTTTCGATTTCACGGCTGTGCCTCTTGTTGATTACACAACATCAAAATCTATACATGACATGATAGGTGACGCAAGCGCGACTAATAAAGATGTTTTTCTTGTAGGTATGACAGGACAAGTCGCTACACTTTTAGATAGACTAGGCGTATTAAAATCAGTAAGGCAAGAACATCAAGTAAACTCACGACTTGAAGCGTTGCAAGATGCGGCTAAGTTAATCGCATAACTAACTAAAATATTATCTACCTTTAAATATAGACCCCATAATTCCACGAATAATAGATTGACCTAAACGTGAAGTAACCACTTTAGCAGCACTCTTAACTACTGTTTGAGTAGTAGTTTCTCTACTACTGCGTTTTTTGCGAGTTGTCTTAGTTGCTTTAGGTTTATTTGCTTTGTATTCCCTCTCTTCATTCGCTTGCTTTTCTGCATCTTTAGTAGCTTCTTCTGTACGCGCTTTTAATTTTTCAGAAGCACTTTCGCGATCCACTTTTGTATCATAGACATCTTTAATCGGACTCTGATCAAAGACCACTTTACGTTCTGGCTTCGTCGCTGGCCCCATACGTGATTCAGGAGGGCGAATCTTGGTTTGCTGCACAATAGTGGGCACACCATCTGGATCAAGCACCGATACCAATGCTTCACCCACACCTAATTCTGTAATGACTTTTTCGGTATCAAGATCTGGATTCTCTCTAAATGTAGTGGCAGCGGCTTTTACAGCCTTCTTATCTCGCGGCGTATAAGCACGCAAAGCATGCTGAATTCGATTACCCAACTGCCCCAGTTCTTGATCCGGCACATCAATAGGGTTCTGTGTAACAAAGTAGACGCCGATGCCTTTAGAACGAATTAAGCGCACTACTTGCTCTACTTTTTGTGTCAAAGCTTTTGGTGCATCGTTGAATAGCAAATGAGCTTCATCAAAGAAAAACACCATTTTGGGTTTATCTGGGTCACCTACTTCCGGTAGTTCTTCAAATAGCTCTGAAAGCAGCCATAATAAGAATGTTGAATACAACCTTGGGTTTTGCATTAACTCATCAGCAGCAAATAAATTGATATAGCCTTTACCATCCTCTGTGCAGCGCATTAAATCTTTCAGCTCAAGAGCGGGCTCACCGAAGAAGTTCTTAGCACCCTGTTGTTCAAGCACCAATAAGCGTCGTTGAATCGCACCAATTGATTGCTTACTAACATTTCCATAATCGACCGTTAATGCTGCAGAACTCTCACCAACATGATTAAGTATTGCTCGCAAATCTTTGAAATCTAAAAGTAATAATCCTTCATCATCGGCTAATTTAAAGGCAATATTCAATACGCCTTCCTGTGTGTCATTTAGATCTAGCAGTCTAGATAACAATAGCGGGCCCATTTCAGAAATTGTGGTGCGCACTGGATGGCCTTGTTTACCAAAAATATCCCAAAATACAGTCGGAAAACCTCGTGGTGTATAGCTCTCTACCCCAGTCTTTGCGGCTCGCTCAACAAGCTTAGGTTTCTCCTCTATAGCTTGGCTAATTCCGCTCAAATCACCTTTAATATCAGCCGCAAATACCGGCACTCCCGCCTGAGAAAAGCCTTCAGCAAGGATCTGTAAGGTCACTGTCTTACCCGTGCCTGTAGCGCCTGCAATCAGTCCATGCCGGTTGGCTCGGTTTAGGAATAGGCGCTGCACCTCATCGCTCTTGCCAATTACGATCGTATTATCTGTATTCAATGGATTTTTCTTTTAGTTTTGTGGTCTTTAAGTAGCTAGCATTAAATTAGCTGTCATAGACAATTACTTTACTCAGTTTATCGCTTTTGGTCAGCCCTTCATGCTTCCTTTAACAGTAAAAGCATAGCAAGTTAAATATAGTCCTTACAATCAATTGCTTACAAATATATACTGGAGCTTACAGCGGAAATAAGCATAACAAGGTCGAGCTGTTCGTTTAGTTTACGTACATATTTTAGTCTTTTATAACCACAATTTAGAAAATCCTAGATTTTGAGAAAACTCCCTATCTACATTCATTAATAAGAAAGCTATCTTGAAAAAATTAACTAAAAATTTAACCCTTTTGTTTGCCACTGCAATCACACTATTCGCAGCAAGTTATACATATAGCACTACTAGTGACGTCTTAGCACCTGAAAAACAACATAATCGTGCCACCAAGCTAATTACCCATTTTCTAGATAAGTATCACTATAAAGAATTCAATATAGATAATTCATTATCAGATGAAATCTTAGCAGCTTATATTGAAGCACTAGATCCTAATCGCAGTTATTTCTATCAGAAAGATATTAATAGCTTTCAAATATTTCGTTTTAAACTTGACGATGCAATTTCTAAAACAGAACTAAGCCCACCGTTTCAAATGTTCCGACTCTACCAAGCACGCGTAGAAGAACGTGTTTTATTTGCCTTAGATCAATTAAAAACAAAATATGACTTTAAGATTGACGAAGAACTCATTATAGACCGTTCTGAGTTAGATTGGGCATACAGCAATCATGAACTCAATGAAATATGGCGAAAACGAGTTAAGAACGATGTACTCACTTTAAGGCTTGCCGACAAAAAACCATCTGAAATCAAAGAAACCTTAGAGAAACGATACAAAGGCATCGCTAAACGCAGTGAGCAAATTGATGCAGAAGATGTATACCAGCTTTTTATAAATGCATTTGCTAGCACTCTGGAACCTCACACTAATTATTTATCACCAAGAACTTCAGAAAATTTTGAAATCAGAATGAGCCTTTCCCTTGAAGGCATTGGCGCACTACTACGTACAGATGGTGAATATACTGTTGTAGAAAAAGTCATCCTGGGCGGACCTGCTGATCTAAGTGATTTGTTACACGGCTCAGATAGAATCGTTGGCATTGCACAGCAAAGTGAAAAAGAATTTAAAGATGTTGTTGGTTGGCGTTTAGAAGAAGTGGTTCAGCTCATTCGCGGCGCTAAAGGTACCAATGTAAAACTACAGATCTTACCTGGTGACGAAGGTCAAGCTGCTAAGATAAAAGAAATTAAAATTACTCGCGATAAAATCAAACTAGAAGAACAAGCTGCCAAAAGCGAAGTAATTAATATCGAAGAAAACAATCAGAACTATAAAGTTGGTGTTATTGATGTGCCTACGTTTTATATCGATTTTGCAGCCTATCAACGTGGTGAAAAAGACTACCGAAGTACAACACGTGATGTAGACAAGCTGCTTACAGACTTAAAATCAGAAAAAATTGATGCCTTAATACTTGATTTGCGTAGCAATGGTGGCGGCTCTCTTACTGAAGCTACACAGCTAATGGGACTATTTATTGATGAAGGTCCGATCGTGCAGGTGCAGGATTCAAGTGGACACATAGAAGTTCATCGCGATCGAGACTCAAACATTTCTTATCACGGACCATTAGTAGTGTTGGTAGATCGTTTCAGTGCATCGGCATCTGAAATTGTTGCTAGCGCAATCCAAGACTACCGTCGCGGCATAGTGGTGGGTGAAACTACCTTTGGCAAAGGCACCGTACAACAGCTTGTAGATCTAAATAATTTCAGTTCAGGAGATGATGCAAAACTTGGGCAATTAAAAGCGACTATCGCTCAATACTTCCGTATTGATGGAGGCAGCACACAGCACCAAGGTGTAATACCTGATATCGATTTTAAAACCCTATTTGAAGATGAAGAACATGGTGAGCGTGCATTGAAAAATGCACTACCCGCAAGCTCAATTGCGCCGATTAAACATCATATAGGAGACGTTGATTCTCAGATAATTAATCAAACTTCTGAATTGCATAGTAGTAGAGTAAAAGTTAATGAGAAATTTAACTCCTTGCTTGAAATCTTTCAGTTAGATTATGATGTCAGAAATCAAAAAGCAGTCTCTTTATTAGAATCCTCAAGAAAAGATGAATATAAGCGAGTGGAAGTCACGCGCACTGAATATCAAGAATTGTTAAAAGATACCGAAGAGAATCTAAACAAATTAGATGATGACGATGAATTCATCGATGTGCTGCTAGACGAAACAGCACACATCGCAACTGATCTAACCAAACTACTTGAAGCTAAGAACTCAAGCTCTTTCGTATATCGAAATCATTAAAGCTTAATTTTAGTTATGTCCACTTTCGGCAATAAGAGGTCATTCATGCAATACATTTATGCGGCATCGTTATTATTATTTTTGGGGAATTTTGCTTGTAAGTATTCTCCAAAATAATGACAAGCATCAATATAGGTAAAGACACCTACTAATTTTCCATGTTTAGTTATGACGCAAGCTCCGATACGCTTTCCAGCCATTGTTAGCAAAACATTTTCAAGAGGTTCATTGATGTCAACGATATAGGGCTTAGACATATGGATATGCAGAACCAAAAGCGGTTGTTCATTGTCACCATTAATCTCCTTCTCTTGTCTTGCCGAAACATCTTTCCCTGTAATGACACCAACAATTTTCCCACTCTTCATAACTGGAATATGATGAATATTATGGTCTTGTATCAATTCCCTTACAGCAACAAGAGTCGTTTCAAGTTGAACAGTATATGGGAAAGGAGTCATTGCCGCTTTTAGGTTGGGTATATTTTTCATATCAAATAATTTTATTCCCAATATCTCCATTCGGCCAATAACGATCATTAGTTAGGAGATACCTACACAGTAGGTATATATTGTATTTGTTTGCTTGTCTAATAAAGAAAGCCCACTATAGATAGTAGGCTTTCTATGTAGGCAATTATGTGTTCGCGATGCTTATGCGTCGTTTCTTGCGTTGTTTTGCTAATGTTGTCTTGCCGGATTGCGTTCTCACGTCCCAAGACATAAATATTAATTTACGCGAAGTTGACTTGCATACTGCCATTTAAAGTGCCCACTTTTTCAAACAGCAATTAAACACCTTCAATTAGTTAGGTTACTCTGATTATTTTAGTTTAACAATTCAATTTTTGTGATGTTACTAATCAGGTGACTTGATGAAGAAATGATTTTTAATTTTAAATCTCTTATTAGTATATCCGTATAACGAGCGCCCTTTTTCGCCCAATAGCAATCTTTCGAAAGATTCGCATTTAAATACGCTCCCACTCTTCTCGATATATGTAGTCATCTATTACATAATTATATTTCCAACCTTAATAATTTGCCTTATTCAGATAGAAATTATTAGTCAATTTTTCGTGGAATAAAATCTTTGGGTAATGACGGAATTTGATAGGCCCAATGTGAAACTTGATTTTCTTTGTAGCCGAATGAGCCGCCGTTGCCATCTTTACTTTTCCAATACCATGCCGGTTGAATGGAAGCGTCTATTAATAAAACCCAACAATCATCAGAGCGAGCGCTTTCATTAAGCTGGTCTTTGACCTCGGGCTTGTATTGCTTGTTGTTATTCCATCCGTTTAGATCTACTCCCATGTTTTCAACTCCTTCATGCATTTCCTACACCTACGGACTTTTCATCATCATGCACAGAAAATATTACTCTGCCCGTTGAGGTGTAGCCTAGAAAGAATGTCTCAGGATTATCCTTACACATTATTTCTTCATTGACATGCCTAGTATTCATATTCGATATAATTGAACTCATTATTGCTTCTTTAACATGTCTTGTATTCATATCCGATATAATTACACTCATTTTATGATCGCTAAGGTAATTCGCGCTGATAAAAACAACTTGCTTGAGGAATTTTGTCGTATGCGTAAACCTATGTAAGGATTTTTTTGGTAACAACTTGTAGTCGACCTTATCGGATGGCCAAATAGAATTTAGATAAGTTGTTATTCGTAACACTTTGTTTGCATCGTTCATTCGCACTCCTTTTAGCAAGATACTCGAATAGGTTTGTTCAACTATCACAAACAATTTGCAATTTTAAATATTTTTGAAAATGAAGAAGCGCACCGGACTTATTTGGAGAAGATTAGCACGTGTCGCGATACTTGATTTAGGGAAGCTTAATACTTGTCGCGAAATTATTAGCCCGATGCGAAATATTTGTTCAGACTACGCTTTTTATATGAATGTGAGCTCAATCATTGTATTTAACGATTGTATCGTTTGAGAGTTCAGATCATTTATCTTAATAACGCAGATTAATTTTATATATTATGACTGTTATATAAAATGATACAGTGGATTTAAGATCTGTTTTGGGTCGAAAGCAGACATTCTAAGTATGAAATTTATTGAATCCAGCCAGAATTTCCCCTTAGTGTCTTAATTTATGTCCGCTTTCGGCTACAAGCGGACATTCGTCAGTATGATCTGTTTAATCCAGTTTTATTGATTCTGATCAACATACTGTAATAATTCGTGCGTATATTGGTTTTATATATTTCTCAGATTAATCATTAGAAATTAAAATTTCAGGGATGAAGGTGGAAGCGTGAGGAAAATAAAAATATCAGAGTTAATCATTGTAAGCTTATTCTTAATTGGACTTGTGTTGGCGCTTACGCAAGATTTTGAAACTGACCAAATACCTGAAACTACCATAGCCGAAGTTCCTCTACAGCATAATATCGAAATTGAGCCTACTATCTAGTTATTGCAACAACCATTTAGATAACCATTCGCACTTGATTATAGAAATCAATAACTTTAAGCGGACTTATAAAGTAGTTGCACATATCACTAGATCAATATCTATACTCACTTATAGCAGGAACTAAAGATATGGAACTCTTTCTACTAAGTGCAATATAAATAAGGTTACCACTTTTAACCTTAACTTTGATTTAACTAGAGGAAACACAAAAATGGATGCTGAGCTGGACGGTGTTAATATAATGAATACAAATGTATCTACATCAGGAGAGGGTGAAATGGCGTTTGTTTACAATATTTTAGCTCCTGATCTCTTATTGTTTACAATTGGCATATCATTTGCCTTTTGGTTACTAGTATATATTTTTTGAATGATTAATTGATTGTAT
>CAYXVH010000229.1:0-4062 GCA_964468615.1 uncultured Thiotrichales bacterium
TTTTTCTCCCATAACATCTCGTTCTCAATTTTTGCGCGCGTGTAGGCTTCGAAACCAACCACCATCAGTGGAACGACCTCAAGTGCCGAAAAAGTTGCACCGAGCGCCAACACAGATATTGGTGTTCCACTCCAATACAAATGATGGAATGTCCCTAATACACCTCCACCTAAGAAGATTATGGTGGCAAATAAAATCATTGTCGTAGCGACAGAGACTCGAAGTAAACCCATGCGTACAAACAACGTTGAAATAATTGCCGTCGCAAAAACTTCAAAGATTCCTTCCACCCAGAGATGCACCACCCACCAGCGCCAATACTCCATAATACTAATATGTGTGTTCTGCCCCCACATAAGACCTGCTCCATAGAGTAACCCGATCGATACAGTGGATATAATGACTAGAAAAACTAAAGATCCACTCGCTTTATCTTTCAGTGCTGGCCACAATGCTCTCAACACTAGAATCACCCATAGCAATAAACCTATAAATAGATAAATTTGCCAAAATCGGCCAAGATCAATGTATTCATATCCTTGATGTCCGAACCAAAAATTTACTTTTAAGTCATCAATAAAGTTATGAACTGCCAACCACTCGCCTACAAAAGACCCAACTACAATAAGTAATAAGCTAAAAAATAAAAAATTTACACCGAATCGTTGTAATTTTGGCTCATGACCAGAAAGTAGTGGCGCCACATAGAGCCCCGTTGCAAGCCATGCGGTTGCTATCCACAACACGGCAAGTTGTGTATGCCAGGTTCTTGTAATTGCGTAAGGTAAGTAATCTATTAAAGGCAAACCATATAAACCTTGACCTTCCACTGCATAATGCGCAGTTACAATGCCAAGCAGGATCTGAACAATAAAAAGAGCTGTAACCACCCAAAAGTATTTTGTCGTAGCACGCATGGATGGGGTTATTTGCGCCGTGTCCATCGAATCTTCTTGTGCGTAACCTTCTTCCGGTTCTAAATCCGATCTCCAAACATCAAATTGGCGTGCGTAATACCAGACAATGGCTCCAATGCCAGCAAGTAAAAGCAAAATGGAAATAATGCTCCACATAAAAACACTGGCGGTAGGTGTATTCCCCACAAGTGGATCGTGTGGCCAATTGCTGGTGTATGAAACATCACTATTTGGTCGGTTGGTAACCGCACTCCAAGCCGACCAAAAAAAGAATGCGGTAAGTTTCTGTGCATCTTCAACTTCTAAAACTGAATTTAGAGGGAAAGCATAATCTTTACGTAAATCAAGAAATTCTTTGTCTTTAGCTGTAAACAAATTAATGTAATGATCAGCTACAGTGGCAATTGCTTGGGCTCGTATAGTGCTGATGGTTACGATGCCAGTTTTTGGGTCGTAAGTATTTTTGCGAATCGCATTACGTAACGTGACTTTATGCACTTCACGTTGTTGATCTTGAGTTATGAGCAAACCATCTAGTTTATCTTGCTCTAATATAGAAAGGTGCGCTAAGGCTTCACGGTGCAACCAATCCGCACTCCAATCAGGTGCAAGATAGCTCCCATGTCCCCATATAGAGCCTTGTTGCATGCCACCTAAAGACTGCCAAATATTTTGACCACTCTGTATATCTGCACGCGTGTAAACAACATCTCCCATTGATGTTTCGACGCTCTCAGGGATTGGAGGGGCTTTATGATAAATCTGTCCTCCAAAATATAGTAAAACGGAGAACGACGCTATTGAACTTATGATCAGTATTAGCCAAAGCCTTTTAATCGCAAACGTTTTTTTATACATTCTAATTATTTGCCTTCTATGGATTCTTCGAAGCCTGAAATATTTAGGCAAAAACTTATCCGACTTAAATTAATTCTTCCAGGGAACAGTATTGTTAGTTAGCCAGTGCTCCATGCTCTTGGACGTTTCATTCCTGCGATTTTACAGGCTTGTTTGACGTAGCCGTATGGGAATAAATTAAATAACTGCTTTTTTGCGTTCTTACCATAACTAAGCTCATCCGCAAGATATTTAATAACAAAGCGTGAATCAGGTGCGGTTAAATGATCGTTGTAATAATCACGCATGAAATTAATAATCTTCCAGTGCTCAACTGAGAGCTCCAGATTCTCTTCACTTGCAAGAATTCTGGCTAGAGCCATATTCCATTCTCCTGGCTCAATCAGATAACCCTCATCGTCAATATTTTTTGACCAAGAGGCAACATGTCGTGACATTTTCGAACCCTTAACTGAAATAAGCTATAAATTTACAGAGAGAGTGGTAATACTAGATTAGTTTCATATAGGATTTACTGATCTTGATCAGTCAGGCCAATAACTGATTTTTTCACACCGCAATTGTTAGAGGCTGAATGTCCGCTATTGGCCGAAAGCAGATATTCAACCAATAGCCTTTTGTGCTTTAAAACTAGCCTTACATACAAAACTAGCTTACCCCTTTAATTTCACCTAGGTAGCCTACGTAGAGTAATTGTGCCATCAAAAATGGCGTTTATACGTTATCTATCATGAGGGGTTTTTAATGCGTAACAGTTTAAATATTGCGTTTATTTATGTTTCAGTTATTTCACTGATGTTCAGCCAAACAATGCCAGCCTACGCTGGGTTAGTTGAAACTGAGAAATTTATGGCTGAACAGTATGGCGAAGTAGATCGAGAATCATTACGCAATATACTTGATCGGGATGAAGCACGTACTCTTTTAGAAAAACATGGTATTACACATAAGCAAGCACAGGAACGAATCAATGCAATGACGGATCGAGAAGTTCGTGTTTTTGCACAAAAGTTTGAAGAACTACCAGCTGCAGGAGGCGTTGGAGTCGCTGCTGCTGTGTTAATACTTGTATTACTTTTTATTGCATTAGAGCTTTCTGGTAAAACAGATGTATTTAATGGAATGTAATCAAGTTTAGGAGTTACTCATGCTACTTAGCAATTCAAATCGATCATATAAAATATTTATTGCAAGTGTTTTGCTAGCATTGGGCATTACATTTATTAGCACTTCTAAGCAGACACAATAAATCGATTAATTTTGAATCATTATTCAAGTTCGCTATATAATTGTTGTTGAATAGTTTGCTAATTAATTAAATGGAATTTGATCGCACACTACTTACCGACAATTACTTGATTATTGTAGTTACATGTATAGAAAAACATGGCTATACAGTTGAAGACTTTGAGTTTTCTACACAACGCACCCAGGGTTATAAAAAAGGCATTCTTGATCCTAAGGCCGTTGTGTACGCTTCTCGTATTAGCTCTGGAATTGAAAAGAGCTACGTACTTGATGAAAATGAAGATTTTTCTAAGCAATTTTGTAGTGATCTAGATTCAGGCTTTTTTGAAAGAGATATTGTCCCAAATCTTTTTGACTAGTAATTCGCTATTGGCCGAAAGCGGACATAAATTAAACCACTGAGGGGAGAATCTGGTTGGATTCAATAAAATACAAACATAAAATGTCTGCTTACGACCCAAAGCGGACATACAAAATCTTATAAACTTAAAAATTGCCTTAATTGTACGTGCAATTCCTTATAGCACGACGACCATTAAAGGTTTCTACTATACTTTGATATTTCTTGTTAGATCTACTAACAATTGGTTTTTTGAGTCTATAGCTGCTATATGCTTTACATTCATTTGGCATTTTGTCGTAAGCGTATATTAATGATTGGTCATTAACACAATGCCATTGCTCAGCGAGACAAGGCGTTGTAAGTAATAGACTTGTAAACAAGATTAGATGTATTCTCATTATAATGTCCTCCTAAAACGTTATGGTATTGGATCATTATTAAGATGTCTCGTTTATAAAATTAGTATGGTTATTTAATTTACACATTCCCTTCCAATCGTGATGGTTAATACTTAAATTTAAAATTGTAATGATAATCATGAAATAATACGAATGACCGCTATTGGCCGAAAGCAGACAATTATAAATGACTCATAGTCTCTATAAACAGGTTTTGGTTGTATGCTTAATAGCGTTATCTACCACACCAGTATATGCAGATGTTTCGTATAAAGGTGTTTATATAACTTTAGCAATC
>CAYXVH010000230.1:0-8777 GCA_964468615.1 uncultured Thiotrichales bacterium
AACTTGGCTTAAATCCTACAGATTATGACTTGGAAATAATTAAATACTTCTTAGAAACCACTGTAGATGATCCAACTATTTTAGGTAAGTCGGATATTACATTTACGCATGCATATATTAAATTGGCTAGTCAAATTGATAGAAAATCTATTGCATACAGCCTATCTGACGAATATGACTTGTTTAAAAACGATTCGTTTTTAACTGATACACAAAATAATAAAAATGAAACTAATACCTTAAAAAATGTTGTCGAAGCTCCACTTTTAAACCAAGATCCTTACTCTAGATTATTAAATGCATTGGAAAAGTATCGCGGCCTAAGTGATAACTTTGAGCCAATCATTTTACAAAAGAAATCTCTTACTATTGGAGATATATCACCTGAGATTATTAAAGTAAGAAATAGATTGTATGAATTTGGCGACTACAGAAGCACTGATTTAACTAGTGATGTTTTTGACGAGACACTTGCCTTAGCGATTAGTGACTTCCAGCACCGCCATGGACTCGAAGCAGATGGTGTACTAGGAAGAAAAACCTCGCGAGAAATTAATAAATCTGCTGAACAGCGTACTCTTCAATTAGAAGTCAATCTTGAGCGAGCAAAACAAATTTCAGAACTTGGCAATAATCGATATATATTAGTTAATGTTCCCGAGTATAAGTTATATGTAATTGAAAACGGTAAAACCATTTATCAAACTCGCGTAGTCGTAGGAAAAAAGAAACATAAAACGCCCGTATTAACTTCTGAGATATCTGAATTCGTATTAAACCCATATTGGAATATACCTACTTCAATTACTAAAAATGAAATCATTCCAAAGCTTCAAGAAGATCCGGAATATCTATCCAAAAATGACATGAAAATTATTTCGCGTCTAAATAATCAAAACTATTTTGTTGATCCAGAAATTGTAGATTGGACAAGCATCTACACTGAGAGTGCAGCATTACGAATCAGACAAGATCCGGGTAAGAAAAATGCTCTAGGTCGCATTAAATTTATATTCCCCAATAATTACAAAGTATATCTTCACGACACACCTTCACGCAGCCTATTTGCACGAAAC
This sequence comes from uncultured Thiotrichales bacterium, assembly GCA_964468615.1. Lineage (GTDB taxonomy): Bacteria > Pseudomonadota > Gammaproteobacteria > UBA4575 > UBA4575 > JABDMD01. Next base: position 1,077 of record CAYXVH010000230.1, read on the forward strand.
TCACGCGCTTTTAGCCATGGCTGTGTAAGAGTTGAAAATCCTTTTGGGTTAGCAGAGATTCTTTTATCAGCAAACAATACTTGGACAAATGACGATCTACACTACTTTGCAAACCGAAAGAAAACAAAGATTATAAAATTAGATAACCCTATCCCTATACATATAACCTATATGACTGCCTGGGCAGATGAGCAAGGCGTCATTAATTTTAGACCAGATATCTACAAACGAGATAGCCATATTGCCAGCAGCTTGTATAATACCGCGCAGTAAAGCGTTAAGAACTTAATACAAGGCTAGTTAGTGACTCGATCTACGGAGCCCTCAGGCTCGATATGTAAAATTCGTCGTTCCTTCTTAAAGTGTTCAGCTGCTCTAGCTGCATCAAGCACTTTTCCTCAAATAATTCATGCAAATACTGATCAATCCTCAGAAAGAACTTTAGAATTTATCAATTTGCACACAGATGAAACTTTGCGCTGTTGTTACTGGGCCAATGGAGAGTATGACCCAAGCAGCTTGAATGAGATTAACCATATTCTTCGCGATCATCGTGCCAATGAGGTCTATGATATGGATGCCAGTTTGATCGATTTGCTGCATCTATTGCACGAGACTACTGGCTCAAAAGCCCCTTTCCACATTATTTCAGCTTATCGATCCCCACAAACCAATGAGAAATTACGCCAAAAAACTAATGGCGTAGCAAAGAGAAGCTTACATATGCAAGGCAAGGCTATTGATATTCGCCTACCCGATATCGAACTTACACACTTACGTGATGCGGCAATTTCACTAGAGGCTGGTGGTGTGGGTTTTTATGCAAAAAGCAACTTTATCCATGTTGATATTGGAAAACCTCGCAGCTGGTAATCGTTACCTAGCTTAGTTATCAATACCAAGATCATATTCTGTAATTCTCTCTTTAAAATTTGATGAAATATTTTCATCTTACATTTTTTTTCCTGATGCTCGTTTTTGCCGCTTTGCAATGGAATGATATCGATGCTCCTATTTGGATTTCTATCTATCTTGTAACCGCCCTGCTTGCATTGATAACTTATAAACAAATATGTCTAACTTGTTCAGTTGCGTGGGCATTAGTAACTACTCTACTAGCTAGTTATATGCTGATTGGTGTAGCTCCAGGAATAGTAAGTTTCTTAGAATCCAATACCTATACAGAAATTTTTTTCGCCATGAGCGACGATAAACCCTATATTGAACAAACGCGTGAAGCACTAGGACTATTAATAATATTGTTTTATTCTGCAGGCATACTGATACACACTTGCATAAAGCAAAAACACAATAATACCGAATGAGCATACTAGACGTCCCTTACGCTGCACCTAAAACTATTATATTTGATTGGCACGCAACTTTAGTCGACACACATGATGCAATGTATTACGCCATAGATGAGGTTTTACCAAAACTGAAAGAACTTGGACTTGCTGAGCAACTCATCGATATAGAAGACAGCAAGACATTAGATGATGCAAAACTTGTCAAATACGTAAAAGAACAGCGCAAGCTCCATCCAAAAATTAAAGAAGCTCGAAAAATTTCAAGGACAGATATATTTGAAATCTTATTTGGCAAAAACAAAGAAGCTAAAAAAGCGGCTCACAAAGCTTTCGATCATGCCTACCGTAATCATTTTGGCAAAGTGACATCATTTGAACCAAGGTTTGAACATGTTCTTCAAGACCTTAAATCGATGGGTATCATTCTTGCTGTGCTCACAAATAGAAAACGTGAATTTATGGAAAAAGAAATTACCTGTGTAGATGGTCATGATTGGTCTCATTTCTTTAGTGCAATGGTATGTGGTGATGATGTAGAACATCGCAAACCCTATCCAGATTTAATTTTAAAAACACTTGAAAATTTAAATATCGAACCAGGAACCCACGCATGGTATGTTGGCGACAGTACTACCGATATAATTTCAGCCAGAGAAGCGAAAGTAACCGCTATTTTCTACAACGGTGCAGGCTGGGATCAAGACTGGATTGATAAAATTTTCCCTGGCACAACAAAACATCCACATCAACCCGATTGTGTAGTGAATACTAGCCTTGAACTTCTCGGTCTTGCCAAGAAGTATCTAGATAGCAACAGTATTATTGAAACCTGATACTTTCCTAGATTAGATCCTCTAGCTCCTTTAGTTCAATGACCAATCCGATCGTTATCTTTACGGACCTTGATGGCACCCTTCTAGACCATGACAGCTATAGTTATGCTGCGGCTGAACAATGTTTAAATTTTATTTGCGAACATAATATCCCCTTGATCTTCACAAGCAGCAAAACGGCAGTAGAAATAGAAGATTTATGCAAACAAATAAATTTTTATCATCCGTTTATTGCTGAAAATGGTGGTTTGCTAGCGATACCTGAAAATTACTTTTCGAAACAGCAAACAAACACAACTAATTATACAAAAAATGTTATTGGCAAGACACGTGCAGATATCGGTCTTGCACTAGATACTCTAACAAGCTCATATATCTTTAAAATCTTTAATAACATGAGCACAGAAGAGCTCATATCTCACACTGGACTTAATCAACAGCAAGCACTCTATGCGAACCAACGTGACTGCACAGAACCCTTATTATGGTTAGATGAAGAAATAAAATTACAAAAATTTGCAATAAAATTAGAGAAATATGAATTGAGATTAATTAGTGGTGGTCGCTTTCATCATGTAATGGGGAAACATGACAAAGCAACCACAATGACATTACTGATAAAACAATTTGAAAAGGTTTGTGGTAAACAAGTCACATCAATTGCATTAGGTGACAGCCCTAATGATTTAGATATGCTGCAAAATGCTAACTACGGTATAGTCATTCCAAATCCGCATGCACCAAAAATGTGCATTGATAATCATGCTAACCTTATCCATGCTGAAGAGCCCGGACCTCAAGGTTGGAACGACACATTACAAGCATTACTTAAGGAGTTACTGGAGTGACGGATTTTTTTCAAAATGGTGTAATCGCCACCTTACATAACTTAACTGATCGCAGCACTGAATCATTAGAAAAAGAATTATTACAATGGAGCAAAACTCGCTCCATGTCGCTCATCCTTCCCTGCTTGTACTCAGAACTGCAAGGCCCAGCACTAGGTAATATTATTGAGCAACTATCTAAAGCCTCTTACATTTCAGAAATAATTATTGGTTTAGATGCTGCCAGCAAAGAAGAATTTGAGCATGCTCGAGAGTTTTTTAGCAAACTACCTCAACACCATATCATTTTATGGAATGATGGACCTAGGCTAAAAAAGATTGACCAAGATATAAATGAACACAGCTTAGCACCAGACCAATTAGGCAAAGGTCGCAATGTCTGGTATTGCCTTGGCTATTTTCTAGCCTCTGGAAAATCAAAAGCCGTAGCATTACACGACTGTGATGTATTGACTTACGACCGCAGTATTCCAGCAAAATTACTCTATCCAGTCATACATCCAACCTTCGATTATGTATTTTGTAAAGGTTATTACTATCGCGCACAGGGCGGGCATTTTTCTGGTCGAGTATCACGCTTATTAGTTCTACCTCTTCTTGCTGCTCTTAAACAATCTTTAGGCTCGCACGATTATTTAGATTTTCTAGGTAGTTTTCGCTATGTACTCGCAGGTGAATTTTCCATGCGTGCAGATGTAGTAAATTCTCTACGCATTCCGAGCGACTGGGGACTTGAAATTGGCATTCTTTCCGAAATGCATCGCAGATACTCTAACCAGCGTATTTGCCAAGTAGATATTGCTAATTGTTATGACCATAAGCACCAAATTCTATCTGAAAATGATCAAAGCGGTGGTTTATCCAAAATGAGTATCGATATTACAAAAATTATATTTCGCAAGCTTGCTACTCAAGGTATCACGCTTTCACCAGAACAGTTTCGAACCATTAAAGCAGCGTACTATCGGCGTGCTCTAGATTTAATTGATAATTACTCTAATGATGCCGCTATGAATGAGTTGCATGTAGATCGTCATAAAGAAGAAAGTACAGTTGAATTATTCGCCCAGAATATTATGGATGCTGGTGATATGTATTTTTCAAACCCAATGGAAACACCTTTCATGCCAACTTGGTCACGTGTGGTAAGCGCGATTCCAGATATCTTCTCTAATTTGCATAAAGCGGTAGCCGAAGACAACAAATAAGAATTACGCTTTATTTGTAATCCATAAACATTGATATGGCTTCAAGGTAATTGTATCGCCCGATACATTAAGCGTATCCCATGCAATAAGGTCTACCCAAGTATCCGTACAGATTAAATTTATATTCGACAAAGATAGTTCTTGTTCTGTATTTGTAACATTATGTATTGCAAATATGCTTTGATCACGATTAATACTCTGACGCCAAAAGCCAAAAATAGATTCGCCTAAATGCAAAGTGTATTGCGTAGCGTTAGGATGAAAAGCAGCTTGCTTAGACCTCATCATGATCAGTCTTCTTAACTCATGAAATACTTTGCAAGAATTCGAGGTGTAATCACTTAAAATCGAATCAACTTCTTCTAAATCCCACTGACCACGATTAATCGAGCGTTTACGCTGTGTCTTAGCGAATTTATCGTAATCATTTTCGCCGGCAAACAAACTATGGATATAAAAAGCAGGTATGCCCTCCAGACCTAGCATTATGATTTGTGAGCATAAAAATCTTTCAACTTGGTAATCATCATCACCTACAGATGTGCCCTTCATAGCATCCATCCAAGTGATATTTATTTCATATGCACGCTCACCTGCATCGGTAATTGTCCTCGTTGTCACTTCTCCACCAAATTTCTGCATGCCTGCAACTAGGGAATCGATATCAGCATCTGACAAAATCCCCTCAACAGGTCGAAGACCAATACCATCATGTGATGCAGTAAAATTTAAGTACGTACAATTCAATGGTGAGGGCGGCATACTCATTGACCACTTGACCAAATATTCTGAATGCCCTTCCCACATGGCATGTAATAGCAGTGGCGGTAAACTGAAGTTATAGATGATATGTGCTTCATTTGAATTACCAAAATACTTTAGATTTTCAATATTTGGAATATTGGTTTCGGTAATAAACAACGCTCGTGGGAAATATCGCTCAATAATAAGACGAAATACTTTAACAATTTCATGTGTCTGTGGAAGATTGATACAAGTTGTACCCAGCTGTTTCCATAAAAAAGCGATGGCATCTAAGCGTATTGTGCGTATTCCCTGCTCCAGGTAAAACCGAAGAATATTTATAAATTCAAGTAACACATTTGGATTTGAGAAATCAAGATCAACTTGATCTGCACTAAAAGTACACCAGACATGCTTTTCCCCTTGATGCGTATCTACCGTTTGCAATAAGTTACTGGTGCGCGGTCGCACAACTTGTGAGATATCATCACTTTCATTTACTTCAATGAAGTAATCACAGCCAGGTTTCTCATTGTTTATAAACTGCTGAAACCATTTACTTTCGGATGAAATATGATTAATCACTAAATCTGCCATGAGATCAAACTGTTGCGCAATATTTTTTATATCTTGCCAATCACCCAATTCTTTATTGACTTGCTTATAGTCAATCACTGCAAAACCAGCATCTGAGCTAAAAGGAAAAAACGGCAAAATATGAACAGTGCTCACCACTCCTTTCATATATTTCATCAGAAACTGATACAAAACTCGCAATGGTTTTTCAGAATCAGAAAGAATAGAGTTGCCGTAGGTAATTATATAAACATCGCTTTCATTCCAACCTTTAGTTGAATGTCCTATTTGTTCTTCCTGAATTGCAGGCTGTAGGCCTTCAAAAACACTTAATATGCCTTTAACAATCTGTTTAGACTCCTTTTTTCCATAGATTTTTTCAATATGCGAACGCAATCTATTTTGGAATTCCTCTTTCGTTAAATGCAAAACATCCATGACTATTTACATTGCACTCCTACGTAATAATTGCATAAACTTATTTTAATTAAATTCTCTATTTGTAACCCAACCATCATAAAGGCTAAAATACCGTAATGGCATCACCTCAAAACTCAGAAGGCGTTTTAATTAGCCAATCTGTCGCAATCTTAATTGATGGCAACAATATTGAACGCAGTATCCATAGTGAGACAGGCGACGAAAATTCCATGCTCAACTTTGACACACTTATCCCAAAGTTATTGGATAATCGAGGCTTAAGTAGACTCGTATACTTTCGCGAAGGAAAACAAATATCACAAAAACTAAAAGAACGATTACATGAGTTTTATCATGGCTCTGTACGCCCCTGCCATAAAAGTGCAGATATTCCACTCTCAATTAAAGCCACTCAAGTAGCTAGCAAAGTTGACACCATTATTATCATGTCAGGAGATTCTGATTTTATTGAACTAGTTCGCCATCTTAAAGCCGAAGGCGTGCGAGTTGAGATTGCTGCAGTACCCAGCACTACCTCAAAACTATTAATCGAAGAAGCAGATTATTTTCACGCCCTCAACAAAGAATTTTGGTTTACTTTAGGCCCAAAAAGAAGCAAACGAAAAGCATCACAAAAAAAGAAGTCAAGCAGATCTACATAATTATAACTGAACTATTCTGGCTCACCCTGCCATAGCATTTCATAGCCTATCTCGTACGCTTCTTTTGCATAAGACCCTAAGGCTTCAAATTTTTCTTTAAAGACAGAATCTGCATGGGACTTTTCATGCTGCTCAAACGAGTGCCAATAGGTCACAATTGCAATGTGATCCTGTGTCTGTTTTATTGAAGCAATAGAACCTTCATCCGACACAAAACCAGAAAATTTATATACCTGGCCACCAATAAAGCCGCCTTTATCATCACCATATTTATTTTTTACAACGTTACACATTTCACCCAAAGCAAGCTGTACATCTTCATCAGATACACCTTCTTTAAGTTTGACAACGTTGTATAACATGACGCATCCAAAAGGTATGCTAAGAGGATTAAACATCGAAATCTCCTAATTAATTATTATTATTAATTATATATATAAGTCTACATGGCACTATTTTCATAGTCCATTAATTGCCAAATTCATAGTCTTAGTAATCACATAGAGATATGATTTTTTTACTCTATCCAATTATAAAAAAGTGAGAATAAAAATGGGTTTATTTGATTTTGCAAAATAATTCGGCAAAAAATTGTTTGGCAAAGACGATGATGCCGCGGAAAAAATTTCACAACATATTCAGGAATCCAATCCTGGCGTTGATCCATTTAGTGTTGCATATGAAGATGGAAAAGTAACACTGGCTGGAAATGCATCGAGCATGGAAGCATATTAAAAAGTCGTTCTCATGGCAGGCAATGTCAAGGGTGTAACCGAAGTTTCTGCTGAAGGCCTTAGTGTCCCAGCATCAGAAGTTGAAGCTAAGGTTGAATATTATGTAATTGAAAGTGGTGACTTTCTATCTAAAATTGCAAAGCAGTACTACGGCAACGCAATGGATTACCCTAAAATATTTGAAGCGAATCGTGAAGTCATTAAAGACCCAGATTTAATTTATCCAGGTCAAAAAATTCACATTCCTCTCGACTAAATTCAAAGCGACCTCTACATTAAATTTTCTGGGTGTCGATTTTTTGCCAATTACACCCATCGGTACGAATGCACTATCAGAACTTAGTGCATGAGCAACATCTGTGTTCA
>CAYXVH010000231.1:0-10419 GCA_964468615.1 uncultured Thiotrichales bacterium
CGCACTTCAGTATCGGCAATCGCGCTCCTACCTTTATTCCTATTGCCGCAGTAGCGGCTAATCTATGCCTGGCGAGGTAATACGTACAACCAATAATAATCTCATGGCTACTTTAAGTAGGCATTTCTCTTAGATTTCTTATAGATCTTTGATTGCAGGAAATTTCTTGTAAATTATTTTTGCTAAAGATTTTATAGGTCAGATTCTATAGAATTCTATAGATACAAAAAGCGAGATGGATGAGATAGTGTTTTGTATTAACACTAAGAAATAGTGTGTTTTATTTAGGAGCGGTGCGGTGGCAAGCAAAGAAAAATTAATTATTTTTGATACAACCTTGCGTGATGGTGAGCAAAGTCCAGGTGCGTCAATGACGCGTGATGAAAAAGTCAGGATTGCAATATCATTAGAGCGTATGAAAGTAGATATCATTGAAGCAGGTTTCCCGATGGCGAGTATTGGGGACTTCGAGTCGGTTCAAGCAGTAGCGACAGCGGTTAAAGACAGCACAATTTGTGGTTTAGCGCGTGCGCTAGATCGAGATATCGATCGTGCTGGTGAAGCGCTAAAGCCTGCAAACTCCTCAAGAATTCATACTTTCATCGCAACTTCACCGATACATATGAAAAGCAAGTTGCGTATGACAGAAGACCAAGTGGTAGAGCAAGCAATAGCCGCTGTGAAACGTGCTAGAAGTTTTACCGATAATGTTGAATTTTCACCAGAAGATGCAGGTCGTTCAGAATTTGATTTCTTATGTAGAGTTATTGAGGCGGCTATAAAAGCGGGTGCGAAGACTATAAATATTCCGGACACGGTGGGTTATAACATTCCACATCAGTTTGGCAGCTTGGTGGGCCGCTTAATTGAGAATATTCCAAACGCTGATCAAGCAATCTTCTCTGTGCATTGTCATAACGATTTAGGCTTAGCAGTTGCTAATTCATTATCCGCAGTGTTGCATGGTGCACGACAAGTAGAATGTACGATTAACGGATTAGGTGAACGTGCAGGTAATGCTTCTTTAGAAGAAGTAGTGATGGCAGTGCATACTCGTCAAGATGTGTTTGATTGTAAGTCTGGACTTGATACCACACAAATTGTTCCCACATCGCGCATGGTATCAACGATTACTGGCTTTCCTGTGCAACCTAATAAAGCAATTGTTGGTGCGAATGCATTCGCACATGAATCGGGTATTCACCAGGATGGCGTACTTAAGGCGCGTGAGACCTATGAGATTATGCGAGCGGAAGATGTAGGCTGGGCAGCAAATAAAATTGTATTAGGAAAGCACTCAGGTCGTAACGCATTTAGAACGCGTTTAGATGAATTAGGTGTTAGTTTTGATAATGAAGAAGATTTAAATAATGCTTTTGCTAACTTTAAAGACTTAGCGGATCGAAAACATGAAATCTACGATGAAGATTTGCATGCTTTGGTGTCAGATACAGCTTATGTAGATAATGAATTTTGTAAGTTGGTAACACTAACTGCACATTCAGAATCTGGTAAAACTCCTCACGCGGAAATAACCTTGTCTGTAGATGGGCAAGAAAAAACAGCTTCCTCAAATGGCGGCGGGCCTGTTGATGCAACGTTTTGTGCCATAGAAGAAATTGTTGCTAGCCAAGCACAATTACAACTTTATTCAGTAAATAACATCACTACGGGAACAGATTCGCAAGGTGAAGTAACGGTGCGTTTGCAAAAAGCAGGAAGAATTGTAAATGGACACGGCTCAGATACAGATATCGTTATGGCTTCTGCAAAAGCTTATTTGCATGCTTTAAATAAACTTGTTGTGCCAGATGAAAGAGCACATCCTCAGCACCACGTTTGAAGATTGTGAAACCATGAACGAAGATAAACGTCTGTACTATCTTGAACAAATGGGCATACAGGCATGGGTTTCTAATTTGAATGTGGCAGAACCTGAACAAGTAGAAGTACAAGAAGATGTGCAAGTAAAATCTGTACAAAAGGATTTAAATGCAGAGCAACTGTATAGTGCTTCAAGTTTAGATGAATTAAAACAAACTGTTACTAATTGCACGCAATGTGAATTGCATCGAACACGCACACAAACCGTATTTGGTGTGGGGCACCCTGCAGCAGATTGGTTGATTATAGGTGAAGCGCCAGGAGCCGATGAAGATCGTTTAGGTGAACCGTTTGTTGGCAGAGCAGGGCAATTATTGACAAGTATGTTGCGTGCGATGGGCTTAGCGCGTGAAGAAGTGTTTATCGCGAATATTTTAAAATGTAGGCCGCCCAATAACCGTGATCCTCAGTCAAATGAAATTGATAGTTGTGGTACTTATTTGCGTCAACAAATAGAGCTCATACAACCAAAAATTATTCTAGTAGTAGGTAGAATCGCAGCTCAATCATTACTGAATGTAAACACGCCTATAGGTAAGATGCGTGGCCAAAAATTTGCCTATCTAGATACTGATATTCCAGTGGTAGCGACTTACCATCCAGCTTACTTACTACGTAGTCCGCAACAAAAGCGCAGTGCGTGGGAAGATTTGAAATTTGCCCTTGAGGTATTTTCTCATCAGGTTTCACCCCATCAGACAGAAGAATCTAACTAATTATCGGTCTTTTTTAGGCAAATAATGCCTTATTAACGCGAATAAACTACACTTTCACTATGAGTGCAGTTTTTGAATATCCAGCCGAGACTTACCGTCTCATGACTACTCATGACCTTCCTGCGGTTATGGAGATAGAGCGTTGCAGCTATGATTTTCCATGGACAGAAGGAATCTTTCATGACTGTATGCGGTTTGGCTATTCATCTTGGGTGACAGAAGTAGATCGAGATATCATCGGCTATGCGGTAATGTCTCTGGCGGTTCAGGAGTGTCATATTCTTAATCTATGTGTAGATCCTAAGCTGCAGGGACAAGGTATAGGTAGACGATTGTTAATGGAATTACTATCTATTGCTCGTGCACGTGAAGCGGATTCTGCTTTTTTAGAAGTTAGACCCAGTAATGTGCAAGCATTATCACTATATTTTTCAGAAGGCTTTAATGAAATAGGTAGTCGACGAAACTATTACCCAGCAAAATTTGGTCGGGAAGACGCAATAATTCTCGCTAAAGCGCTTTCAGAATAAGCTAAATAGCCAATCTTTCCTGTAGTAACGATCTGCGTTTCGTTATAATCGCGCGCTTTCGCGTTAATAAATTACTTATCTAATATCTAGAACTATCACTGTGAACGAACATCAGCAACAAACCGCTAGGCGTCGAACCTTTGCAATCATCTCTCATCCAGATGCTGGTAAAACTACGATTACTGAAAAACTTTTATTATTTAGTGGTGCTATCCAATTAGCTGGTTCGGTAAAAGGCCGTAAAGCCGCACGTCATGCGACATCAGACTGGATGGAGATGGAGAAACAACGTGGAATCTCAATTACCAGTTCGGTTATGCAGTTTGACTACAAAGACTGCATCGTTAATTTATTAGATACACCAGGTCACGCAGACTTTTCTGAAGATACATATCGCACGCTCACTGCAGTCGATTCTGCTTTAATGGTTATTGATAACGCGAAAGGTGTAGAGGAACGTACCATTAAATTAATGGAGGTGTGTCGCTTGAGAGATACACCTATTATCACTTTCATTAATAAGCTCGATCGAGATGGACGAGAGCCAATTGAGTTATTGGATGAAGTTGAAAGTATTTTAAAAATTAAATGTGCACCTATTACTTGGCCGATTGGTATGGGTAAGCTCTTTAAAGGTGTATTCAACTTGTTGAACAATTCTGTACACCTTTATAACCCTAACCACCAAGGGAGAATTCAAACCGGTGAGATTATTGAAGGATTAGATAATCCGCGTTTAGATGAAATATTGGGTGATCAGGCGCAAGAGTTACGTGATGAGATAGAACTTGTTCAAGGTGCTAGCCATGAATTTGATCAACAAGCTTACTTAAATGGTGAAATGACGCCGGTATTTTTTGGATCCGCTATAAATAACTTTGGTGTAGCGGAGTTATTAGAAAAATTTGTTGAATATGCTCCTGCACCTCAGCCTAGGGAGGCCAGTGTTACAGATGCTGAGACTAGAGATGTGCTTGCAGATGAGGAAAAATTCTCCGGATTTGTGTTTAAAATACAGGCAAATATGGATCCGAACCATCGTGATCGTTTAGCTTTTTTGAGGATATGTTCGGGTAGTTTCCAAAAGGGGATAAAATTACAGCATGTGCGTTTGAATCGTGATGTAAAAATTAGTGATGCATTAACCTTTATTGCTAAGGATCGAGAGCATGTTGATCGGGCTTATCCTGGGGATATTATTGGTCTTCATAACCATGGAACGATACGGATTGGAGATTCATTTACACAAGGTGAAAAACTTGCCTTTACCGGAGTACCTAATTTTGCTCCTGAATTATTTCGCCGCGCACAACTTAAAGATCCTTTGAAAATGAAGGCCTTACAGAAAGGCCTTATACAACTTTGTGAGGAAGGGGCAACACAGCTTTTCCGTCCATTAACCAATAATGACTTAATATTGGGTGCGGTAGGTGTGTTGCAATTTGAAGTTGTGAAGCACCGTTTAAAGCATGAGTACAATGTCGAGTGTCGCTTTGAACCGGTCAATGTACAAACTGCTCGTTGGGTAACTTGTGACGATGATAAAGAGTTTCTGAAATTCAAGAATAAGACTGAGACCAACCTCGCCAAGGACCATGGTGATGAATTGGTCTATATCGCGCCTACACGAGTAAATCTTCAGATGGCCTTAGAAAAATGGCCCAATATAGAATTTCGAGCGACGCGTGAACATAGCAATATGTCTGAACAATAATCATTTAAGCGGCTAGATATTTTGACCCGGCCCAGCAAAGATCGCATTTACGCTAGCAAACAAGACAAAGTCGAAAAATTTGTCTTTGATGAAAATGTAGCGGGTGTATTTGCCGATATGATTCAACGCTCAGTACCAGGGTACACCGCGCTGAATCAACTCCTGCCAATTGTTGCCAATCAATTTATACAAGAAAATTCTAATATATATGACTTGGGTTGTTCGTTAGGTGAGGCATCCGTATCAATAGCTACAACTACAGAATGCAATAATATTAAAATTCACGCAGTAGATAATTCAGCAGCCATGATTAAGCAATTAAAAGGCCGACTTGAAGATCTCAATCTTGAATCGTCTATTCAGCTATTTCATAAAGATGTGACTAAAATAGATATGAATAATGGTTCTTTTGCAATTCTTAATTATACACTACAGTTTATTGAACGCTCTCAAAGGGATAATTTGATTAAGAAAATATGTACAGGCTTAAATAAAAAAGGTGCTTTATTACTGTCTGAGAAAATTACTTATGATGATGCAGAAGAAGATGCGCTAATGCAGCAATTGCATGAAAACTATAAGCGTCAAAATGATTATAGTGATATGGAAATTAGCCAAAAAAGAGAGGCACTAGAAGATGTGTTAATTCGTGATACTCATGAACAACATGTAGAACGGTTAAAAAAAGCAGGATTTTCGAAGGTATCTATACTGACAAAATATCTAAACTTTGTTTCTTATTTAGCCATTAAATGATCCCGCCTGATCGTACAGAACTAGTTAGTGCGTTAAACAACACAAGATTGAAAGATATTCAGTCTGAGGTTCTTGCACTGCTAGATGAAAAATATGCAAATCCAAAACATGGACACTTTAAAGATTGGCGAAAAATCCTAGAATCACTTCCAAGTTTTGTTTCAAGCTCAACGGATCTAAATCAAGATACGATAACGATTGGTGATTTAAATGATATCTCCTCTGAAGAAAGACAATTGTTGGAAGCGCAACTAAAAGCGTTAAGTCCTTGGCGTAAAGGACCGTTTAATATTTTTGGAATACATGTTGATACAGAATGGCGCAGTGATTGGAAATGGTCGCGTATTGCTCCACATCTTGAACTCAAAGATAAGCTAGTACTGGATATTGGTTGTGGTAATGGTTATTACGCATTGCGCATGCAAGGCATGGGTGCCAAATTAGTACTTGGTGTAGACCCAAGTTGGCATTACGCGTTTCAATTTCATGCCTTGCAAAAATACTCTTCAGTACCTCAACAAGCATTTGTACTACCAATCAGTTTCGAGGAAATGCCTGAAAATACCCCTGGTTTTGACGCTATCTTTTCAATGGGTGTTTTGTATCACCGTCAAGAACCACAAGCTCACTTAAATCAAGTGTATGGCATGCTGGAGGAGGATGGGCAGTTTGTATTGGAAACTTTAATTATCATTGATGAAGATGCCGATGTACTAATACCAAATGACCGTTATGCAAATATGCGTAATGTTTGGATGATACCAAGTATTGAGTTATTAAATACGTGGTTAACAGAAGCGGGTTTCGTAAATATAAAAGTTGTCGATACCACAATGACAACAATCAAAGAACAACGCCAAACAGAATGGATGACTAGATACTCTTTAGCGCAAGCATTAAATTCAGATGATCACAGTCTGACAAAAGAAGGTTATCAGGCACCATTACGCACAACCATCATAGCCGACAAAGAATCTTAATTTTCTTCTTTTCTAGGTGGCAGTTGGGTATCTACTTGAGTAATCAATCGTGCGCCTCGATCACCTTTAAAATATATCCATAACCAATGCGTTGCGACTACTATGCGATTACGGACACCAATTAAAAAGTAGATATGGGCAATACCCCAAAGCCACCAAGCTATTCTGCCGCGTGCCTGCATCCAGCCAATATCGAATACTGCAGCGCTTTTACCAATGGTCGCTAAGTCGCCATAATGTTTATAGCGAAATGGTTTGCCGGTATTTTTGCCTTTAAGTCGCGCCGCAATAGTCTTAGCAACGTATTGACCTTGTTGCTTAGCTGCAGGTGCTACGCCGGGTATTTGTTTGCCATGTTTGTCCTTGATGGTTGCGGTGTCTCCAATAACAAAAACTTCTGCATGATTTGGTAATGTAAGATCTGGCTCAACCTTTACGCGGTTTACATGGTCGGTGTCTGCATCTAGCCAATCTGCGGCAGGAGAGGCCTGTACACCAGCTGCCCACAGAATAGTTTTTGATGCTAACTTGTTATCCCCGAAGACAACACCTAATGCATTGCAGTCAGATACTGGTTTACCTAGTTCAACTTCAACACCTAAATTTATTAATGCGCCCAAGGCATAATCTGATAAGTTTTCTTCAAAACTAGGTAATACTCGTGTAGCTGCTTCTATTAGAATGACACGTGTTTGTTGAATGTCTATATTTCGAAATTCACCGCTCAATGTATGGTGTGCAAGTTCCGCTATCGTGCCTGCTAATTCAACACCGGTGGGTCCTCCACCTATGACAACAAAGCATAATAAGGCTGCGCGACGCTCAGCATCAGTCTCTCTTTCGGCTTTTTCAAATGCAATTAAGATCTTTTGGCGAATACTGGTTGCATCTTCTAATACTTTTAATCCTGGTGCATGTTCTGCCCACTCGTCATGACCAAAATAAGCATGCCGTGCGCCAGTAGCTAAAACTAAGGTGTCATACTCAATAGATTCATGACTTTCAAGAATAACTTTTTTATTTTGTTTATCAATATTGATAACTTTTGCTAATAAAGTGGTGATCTCCTTACGCTTACGTAGCAAATGTCGTATCGGCCAAGCAATCTCAGAAGGTGCTAGTAGTGCAGTGGCAGCTTGATAAAGTAGCGGTTGAAACAAATGATAATTATGTTGATCGATTAACGTAATTCGAACATTAGTTCCCTTAAGGTGCTGTGCAGTTTGAATACCACCAAAACCAGCACCAACGATTACTACATGATGTAAATTAGACATTTAGACCCATTCTATATTAAGTATTTGTATGCTTTCTATGCCTCTTTTTGGCCCCTAAGAAACTAATAAGTAACCACTATGTCAACCAAAGTACGAGTTGATCGTTATAAATTATAAACGCTTAAAATTGTGTATGTTTAAAATAATCCAAAATATCGTACTTATTCTTGGTTTTGTATTTACTAGTAACGTGGTGTTCGCCATTTCACAGGAAGAGGCGAGACATTTACTGACTCGAACTGGGTTTGGTGCGAGTCAGGAAGATATCAATAACTATTCCCGACTGAACTATGATCAAGCTGTATACCAATTGCTTGATCAAGTGAATCCTAATTTCGAAATTAAGCCACCTGCTTGGTTGTTTGAGCCTCTGAGTTTTGATCGCAAGCGTATGAGAAATGCTTCTGAAGAAGAGAAGAAGGCTTTTCGAAAGGCGCGAAAAATGAAGGAATTTGAGCTTAAAGGTTGGTGGGTGACCGAAATGGCTAATACTGAATCTCCTTTGACTGAAAAGATGGTGCTTTTTTGGCACAACCACTTCACTTCAAGTTTAAAGAAAGTGAAACAACCTGTGCTGCTTTATCGACAAAATGAATTATTTCGCAAACACGCCATGGGTAATTTTAAAGCACTGGCGTATGCGATCAGTAAAGATCCTGCAATGCTGGGTTATTTGGATAACTTCAAGAGTTCTAAACAGTCGCCCAATGAAAATTTTGCGCGTGAATTGTTAGAGCTTTTTACCTTGGGTGAAGGTAACTACACAGAGCAAGATATTAAAGAAGCTGCGCGCGCCTTTACAGGCTGGTCAATTGATAGAAAAACCGGAGAATTCATGTTTCGCAAACGCATGCATGATTCAGGTGAAAAGGTATTTTTAGGCAAGCGGGGTAAGATTGATGGTAACGATATAATTGAGATTATTTTTGAACAACCAGAAGTTGCCACTTTGTTAGTAATTAAGTTATGGAAAGAATTTGTTTCAGAAACACCAAATAAAGCAGAAGTTGATCGCTTAGCTAAAAACTTTCGTGCAAACAACTTTGAAATGAAGCCGCTAATGCGCGAGCTTTTGATGAGCCATTCATTCAGAGATCCTGAAAATTATGCTCGGCTAATTAAATCTCCACTTGATTACATTGTGGGTACCCTGCGCATGTTAGACATTCCTGTAAAGGATGGCAGAGCTGCAGCCTTTGCAAGTGCACATTTGGGACAGAATGTATTTGATCCGCCAAATGTTAAAGGTTGGCAAGGTGGTAATGACTGGATTACCTCTAGTAGTTTGCTAACCCGTCAACAATTATTAGAACGAATGTTTCGTGGTAATGCCGCTGAAACAAACATGCAGAAGAACAAGCTAGATAGAGGGTTTGGTATGCAAAGAATGTTTAATAGGAGTAACCAAAAAGTGGATTTACGTCCTTTTTTAGAAAATTTTTCCAGCAGATATTCAAAACAAGAAATATTAGATCTTTTATTAGCTGATGACCCAGTAGATTCAAGCCTGGCGAACAATAGCAAGAGAACTTTTAGTGCAGATGATCTGCTTGCGTTGATGTCAGATCCTGTTTATCAACTTAAGTAGTATTTATAGAGTGTCAATAATGAATAGACGTGAGTTTTTAAAAATACCTGTAGCAGTTACCGCTAGTTATACGCTAGCTCAGGCATCATTATGGGCTCAGCAAACAAAGCCAAAATATTTAGTCTTGGTTGAGTTAAATGGTGGTAATGATGGTTTAAATACCATAATCCCATTTCGTGATCCGATGTATAAAAAGCTGCGCCCTTCAATCGGATTACTAGAGGGCGAAATTATTCCTCTTACCGATCAATTGGCCATGCATAAAGCGCTAGCTCCCTTGCATAACCATTGGATGAATAAACAATTTGCTGTAATTAATGGTGTTGGGTATGAGGATCCTAATCGATCGCATTTTCGTTCTATAGAGATTTGGGATACCGCTTCAAATAGTGAAGAATATTTAGATAGTGGCTGGCTGAGTCGAGTGATTCCAGGAGAAGTTAAGCACGAGAATTATTTAGTTGATGGGATTGTGATTGGTAGAAATGCAGCGCCTGCTAGTGGTAATAATATGCGAACTATCGTGATGAACACTATCGCAGATTTCGCTCAACAGGCAAAATTGATTGAGAAAAGAAAAAGCTCAACCGATAATCCAGCACTTGCGCATGTATTAAGCGTGCATAGTAATATTAAATATGCTGCAACGGCTATGGAAAAGAAACTGCAAGCAAGCAGAAAACAGGTTCCAAATTTCAATGCGGGTCCATTCGGTAAACAGTTGCAAGAAACCGCAAAATTGATTCTTAATGGTACTGCCGCACCAGTAATTAAAGTATCTATTGGAAGTTTTGACACCCATGCTGCACAAAAAGGCATTCATCAGCGCCTACTAAAACAGTTGGCGGAAGGTATCAATGCATTTTCTCAAGTAATGCGTGAAAATAGTATGTGGGATGATGTATTAATTATGACGTATTCTGAATTTGGGCGAAGAGCAAAGCAAAATGCTAATCAAGGCACTGATCATGGCA
>CAYXVH010000232.1:0-17212 GCA_964468615.1 uncultured Thiotrichales bacterium
ACCTTGCGCTAGCACTTGCTCACACATAGGCAAAATAATTTCATTATGTCGCCTGGGCGCAATTTCACTTAGACAAAATACCTCATCATTTACCAGCAAGGCAGCAGAGCATGACTCTGTTGCCGTCTCAATGGCTAACAGTTTCATACTCAGACTCACGTAGTTCTAAAAAGTTTATCGCATCATCAAGACTTGAAGTGCGCAACATATTCGGCAAGCTATTAATGAATGTCTTCCCATAAGGCTTAGAAAGCATCCTAGGGTCACAAATAACCACTACACCATAATCTTCTTCATCTCGTATTAAACGGCCCACACCTTGCTTAAGGGAGATTACAGCTTGGGGGAGCTGGTATTTCATAAAAGGGTTCTCACCGGTTTGGCGTAGAGCCTGTAAACGCCCACTGAGTACTGGGTCATCCGGAGCAGCAAACGGTAATTTATCGATCACAACACAACTTAAGGCATCACCACGAATATCTACCCCCTCCCAAAAACTACTGGTGCCCAGCAACACTGCATGATCTGTTTTAGAAAATATCGATAACAATTCTCGGCGCGGTGAATCACCTTGAACCAACAAAGTGAACTCATCATGGTCAGCAAGATAGTTAGCCGCTATACGCAATGCTCTATGACTGGTGAATAATAAAAAGGTACGCCCTCGGTTCGCTTCCAAAATAGGTAGCACCGCATCGATGACTTTATGGGTATAGTTTTTATCATTTGGCTCAACACCAATCACGGGTAAATATAAGCGTGTATTGTTCTGATAATCATACGGACTATCTAACATTGAGGTTTCAGCATCTAACAAACCCAGCTGTTGCTGGAAATGATCAAACTTTGTATTCACAGTCAACGTAGCAGAAGTGAATATCCAGCTACATTTATATTGTTGCATGAATTCTTGAAATGCATCCGCTACAACGAGAGGTGTGCTATGCAATTTAAATCCTCGGTCAAAACACTCTAACCAATTTATTCTTTCATCATTACCTTCTGAAATTAGATATAGGCCTTGCTCAATACGTTCGCAACGTTCGAGACACTTTGTCATCACTTTGCCACGATCACCCAACGGGGAAATCACTTCATAAAGTTCATGCACTGCTTTACATAGCTGATCAAATTGATCTTCAATTTTTGAAACAGAAATTATTTGATACCAAGGAAAGCGGCCATTTTTTCCTGATAATGCAAGCTGAAAATCCGCTACTGCTTTCTGCAGCGCATCTACTGCTGGCAGCACTTCTTTAGCTTCTGGCGCCTCTTCAATTTTCCCAGCAAGCACATCGTTCACCAGATCATTCATTTGCCGACTACTTATTGAGGTCGCAAGAAACGTACTTGCCAGTTCGGGTAATTGATGTGCCTCATCGAAAATTACCGCATTAGCACTAGGCAAAAGTTCACCAAAGCCTTCCATCTTTAATGCCAAGTCTGCAAAAAATAGATGATGATTAATAATAACCACATCGGCTTGCTGCGCTTTTTGTCGAGCTTTAATTACATGGCATTTATCGTAACTTGGGCATTCTGCTCCCAAACAGTTTTCAATGGTTGAGGTGACGTTTGGCCACACCATATCGTTTTCGTAAATCGCAGTAACTTCTGCAATCTCACCGGTTTTGGTAAATTGAGACCACTCTTTAATAATATTAATTTTCTTAGCTAACTGTCGATTATGCATTTGAGCACTAGGTGCGTTATGTTCCAATCTATGCAAACAAAGATAGTTTGAACGCCCCTTTAATAAGGCGGTTTTAACCGGTAACTTTAGAATTTTTAGAATAGTAGGCAGATCTTTAAAATATAATTGATCTTGCAAATGTTTTGTACCCGTGGAAATAACGACTTTCTGCCTAGAAAGTAATGCAGGGATCAAATAGGCAAACGTTTTACCAACCCCTGTACCTGCTTCAACAATTAACTGGCTAAAATTTTTCAATGCAGATTCTACTGCATTACTCATCGATTGCTGCTGCGGTCGATAACGAAAGCTTTCTAAATGCTCAGATAGCAAACCCTCTTCACTGAATATACTATCACTGAAATTTTCAACACTCTTTGTTTCTTCATCAAATGACATATTCAGGGTTTACTAAACAATGTGACGGTTACACATGCAGCCAGACCCTCGCTGCGACCAACAAAACCCATACCTTCATTGGTAGTTGCTTTAATATTCACATCATCTAGTGAAACATTAAGCAAATCACATACGTTCTTTTGCATCAGAGAAATATGTGCTGCTAGTTTGGGCTTTTCTAAAATGACCGTACTGTCAACATTGCCAACCGCATAGTTTTTCTTACTTAACTCGAGCATCACATGCTTAACCAAAGCACTGCTATCGATATTTTTAAACTTAGGATCATCATCTGGAAAGTGTTTGCCAATATCTCCCATAGCAGCCGCTCCTAACAAAGCATCACACAGAGCGTGCAGCAAAACATCACCATCTGAGTGCGCATCTAAACCTTTATCAAACGCTATTTTTATACCGCCGACGACAATATAGTCGCCATCATTAAATCGATGCGAGTCGAATCCGAAACCTATTCTTACAGTCATATGCAGAGTGATTATTGATTAATGATTTTAAATATCGCCGTTGCTAGCTCTAAGTCTTCAGCATGAGTGATTTTAATATTATCACTTTGCCCTTTAACTAGTTTTACTTGCAAACCTAAATGCTCAACAGCAGAAGCCTCATCGGTAACTTTTAAACCTTTTTTGCCGCAGTGCGCTAACGCTTTCTTTAAGGTGTTAAAGCGAAACATTTGTGGAGTGTATGCTCTCCATACATTCTCGCGATCTAGTGTTTTACTAACTACATTACCAGACTCAGCATGCTTCTCACCCATCTTCAGGGTATCACTCATAGGTGAGGCAAGAATTCCACCCACATCATCATGCTCAAGTTCCTGCATCAGTAATTCTAAATCTGCACGACGCAAACAAGGACGCGCTGCATCATGCACTAAAACAAAGTCACGATCTTCGGCAGGAGTATTTTCCAAGTATTGTATTGCATTTCGAACTGACTCAGCTCTTGAATTACCACCTACTACTGTATGGATTTTTTCATTTTTCGTAACGCTTAAATTATTCCAATATTGGTCATTAGCATGTAACGCAACAATTACACCTGTAATGCTAGGGTGCTGTAAAAAATTACTTAGTGAAGCTTCAATAACAGTGGTATTAGCCAAAGGAAGATATTGTTTTGGAACGGCTGTTCCCGTTCGTTGACTAATGCCTGCTGCAGGAATGATCGCCCAGTACCGTAATGCAGCCATTACTGCCCCATCATTGATTAGGGGATTCTTTAGATTCGCCTTCTACTATATGGATAAAGGTTTCATCCTTTTTGATCATGCCTAATTCGCTTCTTGCACGCTCTTCGATTGCTTCAAGACCTGTTTTTAGATCTTCTACTTCAGCCGCCAAGACCGCATTGCGTTGTTTCACTTGCTCGTTTTTAGCCTGCTGTTCTTTTACAGTTTGCTTCAGATTAATTACATCCCGAACACTTGCATCACCAAACCATAGCTTGAACTGCAACAACAGTAACAAGACACTCATAATGATGATTATGACTTTCACAATTAAAACTTATTGCTAAAAATTATACGCCTTCATACCAGGATACTTGGCTGCTGAGCCGAGCTCTTCCTCTATACGAATTAATTGATTGTATTTTGCCACTCGATCAGATCGTGACAGCGAACCTGTCTTGATCTGCCCTGCACCCGTAGCGACCGCTAGATCAGCAATGGTTACATCTTCTGTTTCGCCAGAACGATGCGAAATCACTGCAGTATAGTTAGCAGCATGCGCCATATTGATGGCTGCTAATGTTTCGCTAAGTGTGCCAATTTGATTCACTTTGATCAAAATTGAATTTGCCACACCACGATCAATACCTTTTTGCAGTATTTCAGTATTAGTAACAAATAAATCGTCACCTACTAATTGAATTTTTTTACCAACTTTCTCAGTTAGCAGCTTCCAGCCATCCCAGTCATCTTCTGCAACACCGTCTTCTATGGTAATAATTGGATATTGGTTAACCCAATCTACCAAGTAATCAACAAATTTTTCTGAATTATAAGACTTACCTTCAGAATGTAATTCGTATTTCCCATTTTCGTAAAATTCAGTACTCGCGACATCTAAACCAAGATGTATATCTTGACCAATATTAAAACCTGCAATCTCAATCGCTTGTAATATAGTTTCTATAGCTTCATTGTTAGACTTGAAATCAGGAGCAAACCCACCTTCGTCACCTACAGCTGTATTAAGACCTTTTTTACTCAACACACCTTTAAGTGCATGAAACACTTCGGCACCATATCGAATCGCATCACGAATAGAAGGCGCACCCGTTGGTACGATCATGAATTCCTGCATATCTACACTGTTATCAGCATGCTCACCACCGTTGATGATATTCATCATCGGTACAGGCATGATGAAATCACCGCCTTGATGCAGGTACTTATATAGAGGTGTTTGTTTGGACACTGCTGCCGCTTGAGCTACTGCTAAGGAAACCGACAACAAAGCATTAGCACCAAGACGACCCTTGTTATTGGTGCCATCTAAATCAAGCATTTCTTGGTCAATAGCTTGTTGCTCAAAACAATCCATACCCACAAGTGCTTTTTGAATTTCAGTATTTACATTGTTTACTGCTTGCTGCACGCCCTTACCAAGATAACGACTCTTATCGCCATCCCTAAGCTCTACCGCCTCTAAAGTTCCTGTAGAGGCCCCTGAAGGCACCGCAGCTCTACCTATTTGACCAGACTCGAGAATAACATCCGCTTCTACTGTAGGATTGCCGCGCGAATCAACAATTTCTCGCGCATGGATTGTTTTTATTTTTGACATTCTATTTCCCTAATATTTCCTATGTGATTTTACTTTCCTTAAGACATCCCTTAAGTCATTAAATCCTGTTCAATAAAACCTGATTTTTTTACTACCTGATCAATTTCCTTTAATTGCTCCAGTAACACTTTAATTTTTGCTAACGGCCATGAATTTGGCCCGTCACTTTTTGCAGCTTCAGGGATTGGGTGAGTCTCCATAAACAAACCTGAAACTCCACTCGCTACCGCAGCGCGCGCTAACACGGGAACAAATTCTCGTTGTCCACCCGAACTACCATCATTGCCACCAGGCAATTGTACTGAATGTGTTGCATCAAATACTACCGGACAGCCTGTGTCCCTCATAATGGCCAGGGACCGCATATCAGACACCAAATTGTTATACCCAAAGGATGCGCCACGCTCACAAACCATGATGTTTTGATTACCTTGAGCTTTAGCCTTCTCAACCACATGCGTCATTTCAGCTGGCGACAAAAATTGCCCTTTTTTGATATTCACTGGAATATTGCACGCTGCGACACGTTGGATAAAGTTGGTTTGACGACATAAAAATGCCGGCGTTTGAAATACATCAACCACATCGGCCACTTCATGCATCGGCGTGTCTTCATGCACATCGGTCAGCACAGGAAGGTCAAATTCTTTTTTCACTTGCGCAAGAATTTGCAAACCTTTTTCAATTCCCAATCCTCGAAAACTATTTACCGATGAACGATTCGCTTTATCAAATGAGGATTTATAGATAAAAGGAATCTGCAATTGTTGTGTTATTTCTTGCAGCTGTCCGGCCGTGTCACGCGCTAGCTCGAGGCTCTCGACCACACAAGGTCCAGCAATCAGAAAAAAGGGCTGCTGAAGCCCTACTTCAAAATCACATAGTTTCATTAGCTTATCTAGCTTGCTCTTCAGCCTGAGAAACTAAATCAGGCGAAGACGTTGGATTTTCATCAGACTTGTATATATTCGGCCTTAGCTGCTGAGCGTGGTGATCTCGTGCGGCCTGTACAAAACCTGAAAACAATGGATGCCCTGAACGTGGCGTAGAAGTAAATTCTGGATGAAACTGACAACCGATAAACCAAGGATGATCTTTGATCTCGACAACTTCCATCAAGGTTTCATCACTAGACATTCCGGTAAATGACAAACCAGCATTCTGTAACGTCGCCATGAACGTATTATTAAACTCATAGCGATGTCGATGACGCTCTGCAATCAACTCTTTTCCATACAGCGAATGCACTAAAGAACCAGGTTGCAATTTACATTCTTGTTCGCCGAGACGCATAGTGCCTCCCATATCTGAAGTTTGACTGCGTCGCTCAACACTACCTTCACGATCTTGCCATTCAGTGATCAGAGCAATTACTGGATTTTTTGTACCTTGCACAAATTCAGTGCTATGCGCATCATTTAATCCTACAACATGTCTTGCATAGTCAATCACGGCAACCTGCATTCCTAAGCAAATCCCCAAGTACGGAATTTTCTGTTCACGTGCGTAACGTGAAGCAGCAATTTTCCCCTCAATACCACGATCACCAAACCCGCCTGGCACAAGTACCGCATCTAAATCTTCTAATACTCCAACACCGCTAGACTCGATACTTTCTGAATCGATATATTGAATATTAACTTTTGTGTGCGTTTGTATTCCCGCGTGCGTAAGTGCTTCATTAAGCGACTTATACGATTCGGTAAGGTCAACATATTTCCCAACCATACCTACCGTAATTTCCGCCTCAGGAAACTCGATGGCGTGCACAACATCTTTCCAATCTTTTAAGTCGGCAGCTGGTAACTGCAGTTGAAATTTCTCTAGCACGATGGTGTCTAATCCCTGCGCGTGCAACCAAAGCGGAAGTTTATAAATTGTACTTACATCCACACAGGAGATCACTGCACGCTCTTCTACATTGGTAAACAGTGCAATCTTTTTGCGCTCACCATCTGGCAATGGACGATCAGAACGACATAATAAAATATCAGGCTGTATACCAATGGAACGTAATTCTTTAACCGAGTGTTGAGTGGGCTTAGTTTTCATTTCTCCAGCTGCTTGAATGTAAGGCACCAAAGTTAAATGAATAAAAATTGTATTCTCCCGTCCCAGCTCTACACCTAATTGACGTATCGCCTCTAAAAATGGCAGCGACTCAATATCACCCACTGTTCCGCCAATTTCCACCAATGCAACATCCGCACCTTGTGCTCCAAGCTCAACTGATTTTTTAATTTCATCTGTGATGTGTGGAATAACCTGAACCGTACCACCCAAATAATCACCACGACGTTCTTTACGAATTACATTTTCGTAAATTTGTCCAGTAGTGAAGTTATTGTTCTTACTTGAACGGAATCGTACAAAGCGTTCGTAATGACCTAAATCTAAATCCGTTTCTGCACCGTCTGCAGTTACATACACTTCACCATGTTGAAACGGACTCATTGTGCCAGGGTCAACATTTATATAAGGATCAAGCTTCATCAGGCTGACTTTTAATCCTCGCGCTTCAAGAATGGCACCCAAAGAAGCCGAGGCAATACCTTTACCTAGAGATGAAACTACACCACCAGTGATAAAAACATATCGTGTCATCTAAACCTCGCGTGCACTGATGTGATTAAAGCTACCAAATAGTGCTGTAATTTGTGGTGAGAATGTATTCAAGACGGGAGAAAAGCGTATCAAATGAAGCGCTTAACCACAATCTATAGATTAGCTAATTTAGGTTTCACAATTAGGATGTGGTTTCACAATCGTGCCCAATATTCCAGTATCCCAATACTGAAATTAGTTGCTCTTCATGAAACAGTAAAGGGATACGTGTTCTTTCCCAGGGTGGTATTCCCGCTTCTTGCAGAAGGTTTTTCAATGACCTATGTTGCTTACTTCCAAATGGCTTTAGCCGCTCACCACCCACCCGAAATCGAACAATCAATTCGTTAACGCCATCAGGAAAAGACACACCAGCATCTTTAAGATCCTTTGGCTGCAACGTTCGATCTAAAGATTCGATATATAACGGCTGATCAATTTGCCAGCGAATCACTTGATTAGCATTATGCGGCTTTAATGGTTGCATTAAATATAGGCAATTTCGAAAGCGACGAATTTCTCCCTCTTTCCAGGTTTGCAGCGGCGATGTCTCTATTTCTTTCTTAAGCACTAAATCTGAGACGATTTGTTGCAAAACTTTCTTACTCGGCGCGCGCATATGATTGGATTGGATCCAATAACGTAGAACATTATTTAATCTCTCACGACTAAGCGCTTGCAAAGCACTTACATCCAATTTCAGCGCTTGATCCGTTCTCGCTGCTTGGATATCGATTCTTGCAAGATCACTTAAACAACTCAATGCATCAGCTTGCAACGTAGAAGATCTAGATAAAGTCTGTTGCGCAGCCGGCCAACGCTCAAGCAGCTTGGGCATAACTTCGTTACGCAAATAGTTGCGATCAAAATCATTTAGTTTGTTTGAGGAATCATCCACCCAATGCAGATCATTTATGCTCGCATACTCCAACAAGTCTGTACGCGAACAAGTCAGAAAAGGTCGCAAATGAAATCCTACAGATAGTTTTTTACACTCCGGCATAGCCGCAAGCCCTGCAGGACCAGCACCACGTAATAGCTGCAACAATACGGTTTCCGCTAAATCATCTTGATGATGCGCAGTCACAATTGCAGAATTTGCAGCTAGCATATTTTCTAACAATGCATACCTGGCATCTCTTGCACTTTCTTCAAGACTTTTTTGTGGCGGATTTGTTATTTGTGCATGCTGAACAGTAAGCGCTACAGATAAACTTTTACAATAATCTTCGCAATGCTGTTGCCAGGCATCGCTGTCTTGCTGTAAATGATGATTTACATGCACAGCATGTATCGGTATTTTTGCTGCATGCATAGCATGCAACAAAACGGTTGAATCTAAACCGCCACTATAAGCGATATAATATTTTTCAAAATTTTGATATAACGAAAAAAAACGTTGCAACAGAGAAACAGAAAATGACATCAGCGCATCAGCTTTACTATTTTATTTACCATTAAAAAATCTTAGCTAGATTCTTTGAATTCTCCGTACTGTGTTAAACGCTGAAATCGATTCGTCAACAACTGCTCCGTTGTTTGTGATTTTAATCGATCTAATGTAGTCGCTAGAGAGACTCTTACATTTTCGCATGTGATTTCGACATCTCGATGTGAACCACCTAGTGGTTCATCAATAATTTCATCAATTAACCCCAACTCCAATAACCGTGGAGCAGTGATACCAAGCGCTGTTGCAGCTTCTTCTGCCCTGGCAGCATCCTTCCATAATATCGACGCACAACCTTCTGGCGATATTACCGAATAAGTACTGTAGCTAAGCATCGCTAAATAATCGCCAACACCAATGGCAAGCGCTCCACCTGAACCACCCTCACCTATAACCGTGCATATTATCGGCACGCGCAATGAAGACATTCTCTGTAGATTTACCGCTATCGCCTGACTTTGCCCACGCTCTTCTGCACCAATACCTGGATACGCACCTGGCGTGTCAATAAAGGTGAATACAGGCATCTTGAAGCGTTCAGCCAACTCCATGATGCGTAATGCCTTACGATAACCCTCAGGCCGCGGCATACCAAAATTACGTTTAATATTTTCATTGGTATTGCGACCTTTTTGATGACCAATAACCGCAACTGAATTGCCTTCAAATTTTGCAATGCCTGAAACTATAGCCGCATCATCGGCATACATGCGATCACCATGCAGTTCAGTGAAGTTAGTAAAAAGTCTTTCAACATAATCTAAGGTATAAGGCCGTTTTGAGTGCCTGGCTAGTTGCGCTACCTGCCAAGGCGTTAAACTTGAGAAGATAGATTCAATTAAGCTTTTCGACTTAGTTTGCAGCTTGGCTATTTCATCATTGAGATTGAATTCATTATCGCTCTCAACTAACCGTAGCTCATCAATTTTTGCTTCAAGCTCAACAATGGGCTGTTCAAATTCAAGATAATCAGGATTCATAAGATCAATTATGCATTAATACTCTGTTTCTTGTATACGACACTTGTCTTCAACACCTCAGAAACTTTACTTAAGCGCTGTAGCAGCTTTTCATCAAGGGATATATTCCAATCCTCTCCAAATTTAAGCTTTGTCTCGACAGAATTATTTTGGTATTCGACCATAATAGAGCAATTACCATCCTTAAAAGGCAAAAGTAATTGCTGCAAATCTTGCACCCAGGTTAGTGAATCACCTGCAGATTTGATCTTAATATTCAACAGAGCACCAAACTGCTTTAAATAGTCATCAAAACTCCAAACATGGTCTGCGCGTACCCGTACCCGACCCGTATATTCGTCCCATCCTAAGCTGCCTTTAATAATTAAAATAGCATCCTTTATCAATACATGATCAAACTTAGCATAATCCTTTGCAAATACTGCAATATCCATTCGCCCGGTATTGTCATCTAAACTTAAAAAAGCAATGCGTCCCTTAGGACTGTTTCGTAAACGTATTTGATCCAACAGACCTGCAACTAATATAGTTTTTGATTCATCACGTGCTTGCCAAGATTTTTGCGGGCCCAAATCATTTCCTGTAGCGAGCAGTTCTTTAATATTCTTACTGGTGATTTTATCCAGCTCATCACGATAACGTGTTATCGGATGCCCTGTTAAATACAAACCTAGCGTTTCACGTTCACCAAGCAATTTTTTCTCTTCTTCCCACTCAGGCACTTCCTGAACCTTACTACTCTTCATGCTCACCTCAGCATGACCAAACATGTCGTTTTGTCCCGCATCATCATCACGGTGCCGTTGTTCTGCAAAACGTAAAGATTTATCAAGATGCTGGAATAAACTTGCGCGTGTATAGCCAAAGCAATCCATAGCGCCTGCACGAATTAATGCTTCAATACAACGTCGATTTACTTTTTGCGAACCAAGACGCAAACAAAAATCATCCAAATCTTGGTATTCACCATTTTCTAAACGCTCGTCAACCATTTCTTCTACAGCCGCTTGGCCCACGCCTTTTAACGCACCCAACCCATATAAAACAATATTGTCTTCAGGAACCGTAAAGTTATAGTTTGAACTATTAATGCTTGGCGAAAGCACTTTGATATTCATGCCACGACATTCATCAATGAGGATTACAACCTTATCGGTGTTATCTAAATCAGACGACATCACCGAAGACATGAACTCAGCAGGAAAATGCGTTTTCAACCAAGCGGTTTGATACGCCAACAATGCATATGCAACGGAGTGCGACTTATTAAAGCCGTAACCCGCAAACTTTTCCATCAAATCAAAAATATGAGTAGCAAGTTTTAGGTCTACGCCACGCTCTACAGCACCGCTTTCAAAAATTTCGCGCTGCTTCTCCATCTCTTCAGGTTTCTTTTTACCCATAGCACGACGCAACAAGTCCGCACCGCCAAGCGTATACCCTGCCAAGATTTGAGCAATCTGCATCACCTGCTCTTGATAAAGAATAACTCCATAGGTTTCTTTTAAGATGTATTCAATATCAGGATGAAAGTAATCTACACGCGCACCGTGTTTACGCAAAATGAAGTCGTCGACCATTCCAGATTGCAATGGGCCAGGACGATAAAGTGCAACAAGCGCTACAATTTCACCAAAGGAGTCTGGTTGAAGACGTTTAATAATATCTTTAATACCGCTAGACTCTAACTGAAATACCGCTGTGGTTTGTTGACGCTTTAGGGTGTCGTAAGTTGCTGCGTCATCTAGTGGTAAGTTTTCAATTTCAACAAGTGGCTGGTTAAGTAGTTTTTGCTTTTTGTTTACCAATTGAACAGTATTGTCGATGATCGTAAGCGTTCTTAAACCCAAAAAGTCGAACTTCACAAGACCCATCGCTTCAACGTCATCTTTATCTAATTGTGTAACAACATTGGTTCCACCTGGTTCACAATATAGAGGAGTAAAAGCGGTTAACTCCGTAGGTGCAATCACAACACCTCCGGCATGCTTACCAGCATTTCGCGCCAAACCTTCGAGTATCAGCGCCATATCAAACACGCTGCGCACATCTTCTTCATTATCATATTGCTCTTTCAGCGTGGGCTCTGCTTTCAGCGCTTTATCTAAAGTCATACCAACTTCAAAAGGAATCAGCTTGGCAATTCGATCAACAAACCCATAAGGATGACCTAGTACACGACCCACATCTCGCACTACTGCACGTGCAGCCATCGTACCGTAGGTAATAATTTGACTGACACGAGTACGCCCGTACCGCTCGGCAACATAATCAATAACTCGATCTCGATTATCCATACAAAAATCGATATCAAAGTCAGGCATAGATACACGTTCTGGATTAAGAAAACGCTCAAATAGCAAATCATATTTAAGTGGATCTACATCAGTAATACCTAGTACATAAGCAACTAAGGAACCCGCGCCCGAGCCACGACCTGGACCTACTGGCACCGCGTTTGCTTTAGCCCAACTTGTAAAATCTGCAACGATAAGAAAATATCCTGCATAGCCCATTGTATTAATTACATCTAATTCAATATCCAAACGATCTTGGTAGTTTTGCACAACGGCAGGATCATCAATCTGCAGTTTTTGCAGCCGCTGTTTCAAGCCTTTCTCAGATTGTTCACGCATATATTCAGGTATCGTATGCGTCTCAGGAATTGGAAATTCTGGCAATACATTCTCGCCAAATGACAAAGTAACATTACAACGCTTGGCTATTTCTACCGTATTAGTGATAGATTCAGGAATGTCTTTGAATAATCCCACCATCTCTTCACTACTGCGAAGATATTGCTGTGATGAATATAATTGTGGGCGACGCGGATCGTTTATTACTCTACTAGTATGAATACAAACACGCACCTCATGCGCATCAAATTCGCTTTGCTCTAAAAACCGTACATCATTAGTAGCCACCACAGGTAAAGCATATTTAGCTGCAAGCTTAATAGCTTGTTGATTATAAAGATCTTCCTCATCTCTACCTGTACGCTGTAATTCTATATAGTAATTATCTTTAAAATGCTTATTCCAAAACGAAACATATTCAACTGCTAATTTTTTATTCCCTGCAACAATTGCACGTCCAACATCACCATCACGTGCGCCTGATATTACAATTAAGTTTTTACCTGCTCCGACCAACCAATCCCGTTCAAGTGTCGGACCACTTCCTCTTTGACCTTCTATGTACGCTCGAGTAACAAGTCTTGTGAGCTCTTGATAGCCTTTATTGTTTTTGCATAAAAACACAACACGTGAATTGGGTTCTTTTGCAGAAAGCCCAGATATCTGTGCCTCAACACCAATAATGGGTTTAATGCCATTTTTTAACGCCTTCTGGTAAAACTTTACTAACGCGAATAAATTATTAAAGTCAGTTAACGCAACCGAAGACATACCCGAGCTATTAAGCTGTTCCATAAGCTTAGGCACACGCACAATACTATCTACAAGCGAATACTCGGTGTGTAAATGTAAATGTACAAATTGCGGCATGGGTAATTACTAAATAGATTTATATTGCATTCAATGCGGCCATCGCATCTCTTACAGGCTTGTAACTTTTACGGTGCAATTTACATGGACCGTGTTCTTGTAATGCAGCTATATGCTTTGCTGTAGGGTAACCCTTATGCTGATCAAAACCGTATTGCGGCAAATTTCTATGATGTTCTTCCATTTCTGTATCACGAGTCACTTTTGCTAGAATGGACGCAGCACTTATTTCTGCAACGAGCTGGTCACCTTTGACTATAGCAGTGCATGGAACTTGCAACGCCGGGCAATGCAAACCATCTACATACACATGTATTGCCTCCTCTAGCATTGCGAGATATGCGCGTTGCATAGCAAGAAGTGTTGCCTGATGAATATTAATCTCATCAATTTCGTCAGCAGTTGCATAGCCAATACCCCAAGCGTAGGCTTTAGCTTTAATTTCATTATATAAATGTTCACGCTTCTTTGCGGAAAGTTTTTTTGAGTCCGCAAGACCTTCAATTTGAATATCAGGATCTAAAATCACACTTCCCGCGACGACTGGCCCAGCAAGCGGACCACGACCCGCTTCATCTATACCTGCAACAAGCCCTGATTCAGATTTTATAAAAGGCATTAAATATTGTTTTCTTTGATAAAAATATAAATGTGTTAACGGCTAAATATTGACCGATTCGTTATGACGAACGTTATGCCTGGGTACGTAAACTTCGTATACTGCGCGCTTACTTAAAAGGATACCTAAAAACCAGTGTCAGAGATACGAACTGCCGTCATAGGAGTTGGATATTTAGGCAAATTTCATGCGCAAAAATATTCAGAATTAAAAAACAGCAAGTTACTCGCTGTTGTTGACAAAGAGTTTGAAAGTGCTCAAGAAGTAGCCACCTCCGTGGGCTGTGATGCTTGCACGGATTATCGCGATCTACTAGGAAAAGTTGATGCAGTAAGCATTGTTGTTCCTACCGACCTTCATTATCAAATTGCTGCAGACTTTCTCCAACATAAGGCTCATGTTTTAGTCGAGAAACCGATCACCACCAGTATCGAACAAGCTGATCAACTCGTTGAACTAGCGAAATCAAATGACTGTGTATTACAGGTAGGTCATCTGGAGCGATTCAATCCGGCAATTATTGCTATTGAAAAAGAGATTTCACAAATTAGTTTTATCGAATCTCATCGTCTAGCACCTTACAACCCACGTGGCACAGAAGTAAGTGTGGTACTCGATTTGATGATTCATGATATTGATATCATTTTAGATATCGTAGACTCTGAAGTTGAGAAAATTGATGCCAGTGGTACACCCGTGTTATCAAATGATATTGATATAGCCAATGCACGCATTGTTTTTAAAAATGGTTGCGTTGCAAATGTTACCGCAAGCCGTGTGAGTAATAAAACTGATAGGAAAATGCGTATCTTTCAAAATGATGCTTACCTTTCTGTCGATTTCCAAAATCGAGAATTGGCCACTTATCGAAAAGGTGATGGCGAAATGTACCCAGGCATACCGAATATTGATATTCAAAAAAATACTTTTGACAAAGCCGATGCATTAAAATTAGAAATAGATCACTTTCTTTATTGCATTGAAACCAATTCCATCCCTAAAGTGACAGGACAAGACGCAAGACGAGCTTTGCAAACTGCAATTCAAATAAGTGAACTTTTGGCATAACTGCACCTTAAATTACTATACTCACCCTACTTTCAACTAAAATTTACCTGACAAATTCACATGATCCCTATGCTTGACCTAAAGTTGCAATATGCAACGCTGAAGAATGAAATAGATACCGCCGTGGCGGATGTGCTGCAAAACACACATTTTATTATGGGCCCAAATGTTCAACAGTTTGAGTCAGAAGCAGCACAGTACTTAGGCGTTAAACATGCAATTTCATGCAATTCAGGAACCGATGCTCTTCACTTGGCGCTTCGTGCATGCGGGATCGGAGAAAATGATGAAGTCATCACTACACCATTTAGCTTTGCTGCCACCGCCGAAGCAATTTGTTATGTCGGTGCAACTCCCGTGTTTGTTGACATTGAACCAGATACTTACAACATCTCCACAAAAGCTATCGAAGCCGCAATAAGGAGCAACACCAAAGCTATTTTACCAGTACACATCTTTGGCCAAGTGGCTAACATGCAAGAAATAACCAAACTTGCAAAAGATAACAATCTAAGAATTATTGAAGATTGCGCCCAGTCATTTGGTGCCCAAATCAATAATCAACAAACCGGAAGTTTTGGAGACGCAGGTTGTTTTAGTTTCTTCCCTAGTAAAAATTTAGGCTGCTATGGGGATGGAGGTCTTTTTACTACTAATTCAGATGAAATTGCAGAGCAATTTACACTTTTAAAAAGTCATGGCAGCAAAGTGCGAAATCAACATGAAATTGTTGGCTGGAATAGCCGACTTGATGAGTTGCAAGCAGCCATATTACGAATCAAGTTAAAAAACATTGATGAATTCAATAAAAATCGTATGGCTGTAGCCAAGAAATACAACGAGTTATTATCATCACCCTCAATTTGCACACCATCATTTGAGGAAAACATGTCACATGTGTTTCATCAGTACACTCTATTAAGCGAAAATCGTGATGCTATTTCAGAACAACTCAATAAAGAAAGCATTGGCCATGCGATTTATTACCCAAAGCCACTCTCGGAGCAGCCCGCTTTTAGTTCAATCTCACGCACAGAAAGTCTTACCGTCACACAAGATATTTGCAACAAATGCATATCGCTTCCAATGTTCCCCGAGATGTCCGACAAACAAATAGAAAAAGTTGTAGATACTGTTAAACGTGCCTAAACAAGCTGCACATAACAATTCCCCCTCTCTAATGATCGTAACGGGGGAGGCCTCTGGTGACCTGCATGGCGCACATGTTATTCGCGAAATAAGAAAAATAATGCCAACTATAGAGTGCTATGGAATTGGCGGTACACAAATGCAACAAGCTGGGGTTGATATACATACCAACGTCTCAGAACTTTCTGTAGTGGGTCTAGTTGAAGTGCTTAAACATTATCCACGACTACGTAAAATTCTGAATAAAACTAAAGGCTCTTTAAAGCAAAAAAAGCCCGATTTATTAATCTTAATTGATTCCCCAGACTTTAATTTGCCTTTAGCGAAAACAGCAAAGGAATACGGCATCAAAGTGCTGTATTACATCAGTCCGCAAATTTGGGCATGGCGAAAAAACAGGATTAAATTGATTCAGAAATATGTAGACATGATGGCGGTGGTATTTCCATTTGAAGAAAAATTCTATCTTGATGCTGGTGTGCCTGTTGAATATGTTGGGCATCCGCTAACTAAAGAAGCAAAAATTACAGTAGATAAGAATCAATTCATCAATACCATTGGGCTAGATCCCAGCAAAAAATTGATAGGACTCTTCCCTGGCAGCCGCGTAAGTGAAATTGAATATAACTACCCAGTTTTATTGAATGCAGCTAAAACATTATTACAACAAAGAGAAGACATTCAATTTATTACCCCAATCGCCTCAACCCTATCGGATGATTTGATTCAAAAACATATCTCAGAAATAGGTTTAAAGGTTTTTACCACATCTGATGATATTTATAACGTTATCAACGCATGTGACGCGATTGCCACTGCATCAGGCACTGTCACCTTGCAGATTACACTTATGCAAGTGCCGATGCTGATCGTATACAAAATAGCCCCTACCACATATCGAATTTTCAAAAGAATAGTTAAATTCTCTTAT
>CAYXVH010000233.1:0-4468 GCA_964468615.1 uncultured Thiotrichales bacterium
GCGATGGAACATAAATTCGAGAAGGCTAAAAATTATTACGCTGAGTGTAAGCACACGTCCGGCGAAGAATTCGACGCCATCCAGCCATATTTGAAGGCATTTACCGACGTCGAGGTCATGGCGGATATGATGGCCGATCCAACAAAGTTTATGAAACTTATGCAGGTTGTTAATGATCCTCGAACCATGCATGTCATGATGAAGTGCGCTACAGAGCCGGTCATGTGGGATACTTGGATGCGAGGGGCTTCGGATCCTAACAAACTCATGAACGCGGCGATGCGTTTTATGAACCCGATGATGTACTTTAATTGGGCGATGGCGCCAATGAATCCGCAGATGTATGCCCCGATGATGAGTATGATGAGTCCGCAATACTATGTAAATTGGACTAACGCCATGGCTAACCCCACGTTTTATAATCCATTTTTCTCCATGATGGATCCCAGTTGGTATACCCCTAGGATGCAGTGGATGATGAATCCAGCCTCATTTGCGCCGATGTTTGGGATGATGAATCCTATGCAACCTGTAACAGACACATCTCCTGTAAAGTAATTTTATTTATGTAAGTTTTGCAAGATTAAGGACAAGTGTTTTTGGCTCTCATGCACTAGAGTAGAAAGCACTATGTCAATTTTCCCACTAAGCCTCGGTAATGTTATTGAGACTTTTTTGTTAGTGTTGTTATATATAACAAATATGAATGTCTGCTATTGGCGAAAGCAGACATAAGCAGGTTGAGTTAAAAGGGAATCAGGTTGGAACCACTTGAATGCAAACTTAAAATGACTGCTAACGACCCAAAGCAGTCACTGCGAATGTATTCTACTCACAAAAACCTCATGCTCTCTAATCCTAATTACACACAAGAAGAAAGAATTGAGATCATAAAGCAAATGATTTTAATTAAATTACCTCAATTAAATTATATGTGCTTAAGGTAATCTTTTACGCACTTGTAATTCTTCTTGCTGTATATTTATTTAGATCATTTAGCACTTAATTAAATTTTAAATCTAATGACTGCTATTGGCCGAAAGCGGATATCCAAAATTTCTCAAAATTCTAATTTATAAAGTTAATTTCTAATCGATGCTTTTTGTAGAACGGTAAAATCCTATACATGATAACCAATAAACCCGTTCTGATCTTACAACTGCGGCCTGAAAAAGTGATTTCTGACAGCGAATACGCCTGTTTCCTAAAATATAGTGGATTGAGGGCTGAGGACACCTGCAGAAGACGCATCGAAAATCACGGCATCCCCGGCAACCTAGATCTTGATGATTATTCGGCAATCATTGTCGGTGGCAGCCCGTACGATATCAGCACCGCCGAAGACAAGAAATCCACTGCCCAGAAAAAGATCGAATCCGATTTCAACAGGCTACTTCAACAGGTAGTCACCCTAGACTTTCCCTTTCTTGGTGCCTGTTCCGGCAATGGACTGCTGGGTAATTATCTCGGCACCCGTATCTCTACCAAGTACGGTGAAGCCGTGGGCTGCGTCACGCTGGACATCACCGAAGCAGGCAAACGGGATAAATTACTCAAAGGTTTCCCATCGCAAATCGAAGTGTTGCTCGGCCACAAGGAGGCCGTCGACACCACGCCTGAGGGCTCGACTTTACTGATGATAGGCCACGATTGTCCGGTACAGATGTTCCGCATTGGCGAAAACGTGTATGCCACCCAGTTCCACCCTGAAGGCGACGCCCAGGAATTCATGTTGAGGATCGACATCTACCAAAATCACGGCTATTTCGAACCCCATGAAGCGGATGATTTAAAAATGAAAGTTCTCCAGAAATCCACACCGTATGCACAGGAAATACTCAGGCGTTTTGTGGAAAAATACTATTGCTGAAGGAAATAAAATAAAGTGGTCAGTCCCCTTTTATTGAGGAATCGTTTTACGACGGATTAATTTGTGACTGATACCCATTTCTTTTTCAAAAGAATATAAGGAATGGCTTCGCCATACATAACTTCCGTGTAATACCCACACGGAAGTGTGGTGTCCGAAGCTACAACGAAATTGAATGTCTGCTTTTGGCCGAAAGCGGACATTAGCTCTTATAGTAAAATTACAAACCGTTAGATAAGTTTGGTGCCGAGGGGGCGGTTAAATCCTTATATAGTCGTTTAAATATAAGATTTTATGCGGATTCTGGCAATGAGTGTAAGGCAGATTCTAGAGATAAACGATCACTAACGACCCAAAACGATCATTCTAATTGGCACAAGGATGATATAGATATAACCTAATTTAACTAACAATCACCGATCCGCTTACCTATAGAACTTACCTTCATAGTAATCGTTTGGCCTTCTGCAGAACCTTGAATATTCATAACACTTTCCATGGTATCTCCGTTTGAAGTAAAGGCACCCTGACCTGAGAAATCACCTGAGTCAGGTGAACTGCATTCCATTGTATAGTCCATTTTATTTCCCGAAACCTTAGTTGTGGTCTTGCATTGATCCTTATCCATGCCTTGCATCTGAGTACTTGGGTCAAATTCAGAATCTGTCATGCATTTCTGTATGGTCCTAGTACGCGCACCCATCATGCTATTTTCTGAAGTTGCCGTAATTTCCCACATTCCAGGTTTAATTGGCAGCCCCTCTGCCAGCAATGCAGCTGGAATAAGATTTAATAGAATAACTATTAGTAGGGTTTTCATAAAATTTCCAATTAGTTTCATTTTGTAATTATGGATTAAGTATATGTCAGAATGTTTAGTTTTAAAGCAAAGAGGACAAAAAGCGTTCTAATTTAGGTTCATTCTGTGCTTTAATTTATTATAACTAATAATTACATGCAAAGAATCTAGTGGTAAATATGAATATAAGCAATTAGTAATAAAGTTGGAATAATAATCATGAAAATAAAAAACTCATTCTTACATATAAGTTATTACATATTCGTTACCTTGATCATCAGTCAAGCCTATGCCGAGAATGCTGGTAACAGTGCACAGCAAGAAGAATTTAATCAAGCGATAGAAATGATGAGGCAGCAAGGCTATGACGAAGAATCCCTCAAACAATTTGAATCTATAATGCAAGGGGGGATGAAAATGGAAGCTGAACAAGATGCTGCTAAATTAGAGAGAGAAAAAAAAGAATTTAAACAAAAGTGGGCAAATAATGGTAATGCGCAAGTGGAGTTAGATGGTCAAAAGTATGCACTTAAAGTAACGAAATGTTACATAGACGGATTACAGGATTATAAAATTGATGCTGAGCAGCCTCCGGGGAAGGATGGTGGAAAATTATGGGCATTCGCAGACACAAAGCAGCTTAGAACTGGGTACAGAAGTGAGTTTGAATTTTCAACTGCTAACGATAGTTATCGTCCTGTTATTGATCCAACTTTAGAATTTGATGGCAAGACAATTGCCTGGGAGGGTAAGGTTGCTTCGAAAAATGGATCAGCCGCACAAATCAAATTCAATTTAGCATTGCCATGTGAGAAGAGGGAGTAATATTTTCTGAATGCTATAATAGAATAGTGATTGGCTTTTAGAATTTAACAGGGTAAAAGTAGACAAGGTAAATCTTGACGAGCACGTAAAATAATTTAAAAAAAAATAGTAAATAGTAGAAGGGAGTAGTCCAATGATACAAAAATCAAGTTTGATTGTTCTAACCTTTATTGGGCTAGCAATATTAACGGTGGCTTATGGGGACCCCAGGCCAACAAATGTGAAAGCTGCCGTCACGGGGGATGCCACAATAACCATCGACGGAAAATCAAATGAGCTTTTTGTAGCATGTAATTATGGATCACCTAATGGCTTGATCATCAGTAACAATGTGTTTGAAGCACATTTCTTTAATAATCCCGAAATAGAGTCGCGCGTAAGTTATCAAACTGAAGACCCTAATCTGCGATGGTCAAGTCTGTGGCTTGATAGCGTAACCTGGAAGCGAGAGGGAAGTCGGTTAACAGGTTTTGCAAAGGTTAGAAACTCGAATATTCCTAGTGATCAGGCTAGTGAAACTACAAATCTTATGTTTGACATTCGTTGCGAAGACATGCCTGTAGCAGACAAGAGCACCGGTACGATAGAACAACCTGAGATCGTTAAAGATGTGGGAGACACTGCGAAAGATCAATCAAAAAGAGAAATCCTAAACGAGACTCGCAAGGGTGTAAGTGATGCGTTTAGGGGTATCTTTAAATGACACTCTAGAATTATGAGGTTGGTAGCACTATAAGAAGTGAATATGAGCAACATTGATACCTGCAGCATTTAACCAAAGTTCTTGCCAATTCAATCATCAGCTAAATTGTGCAAAGTGTATTTATTTTGGTTATCAAATTAACTTTTCTAGGATTGCTTGCGACGTCCATCCTTTTCTGCCCACCTATATCATTAGCGGAATCAAATTCATGGCCCATCAAAAAGTTTAAAGTTGTCAAAAAAATAATTACCCAAGAAACAGAGTTGGGAGG
>CAYXVH010000234.1:0-16608 GCA_964468615.1 uncultured Thiotrichales bacterium
TGCTTGAGACCGTGTCAGTAATGATGCAAGTCATCTCTTTCAAGTTTACTGGTAAGCGAATATTTCAAATGGCGCCATTGCACCACCATTTTGAACTTAAGGGGTGGCCTGAACCAAGAGTCATTGTTCGTTTTTGGATTATTACGGTTATTTTAGTGTTAATCGGTTTAGCAACCTTAAAGCTTCGATAATAAGGGATGGGTTTAGCGTTGCAAAAACAAGATGTTGGCAATATGCGAGAAACAGTTGTGATTGGTCTTGGCGAGACAGGTTTATCTGTGGCCAAGCATTTAAGTGAACAAGGTATCGCTTTTTTGATGTGTGATACACGAGCTAATCCGCCACAGCTCTCCACATTCAAGCGACGTTTTCCAAATACTGAAATACAGTTGGGTAAACTTGTTGAAGGTGCGTTCACAAAGACTGCGCAAATTATCGTAAGTCCAGGTATAGATATTAATCAGGATGTTATTCGAGAAGCGGTTGCGGCTAATGAATGTGAGTGTATAGGAGA
Organism: uncultured Thiotrichales bacterium; assembly: GCA_964468615.1. GTDB lineage: Bacteria > Pseudomonadota > Gammaproteobacteria > UBA4575 > UBA4575 > JABDMD01. Next base: position 515 of record CAYXVH010000234.1, read on the forward strand.
TATAGAGTTATTTGCGCGCAGTACCACAAAACCGATAGTGGCAATTACAGGATCAAATGGCAAAAGTACTGTGACCAGTTTACTTGCTGAGATGGCAAGGTCAGCGAATGTAAACGCCTATGCGGGAGGTAATTTAGGTCCGCCCGCATTAGATTTGCTAAATCATAGTGATGCGGAGCTTTTCGTTCTGGAGTTATCGAGTTTTCAACTTGAATCTACGCAGTCACTACAACCGGAGGTGAGTGTAGTGTTAAACATTTCGCCTGATCACCTAGATCGCCATGGTGATGTGGGTAGCTATGCGCAAATTAAAGAACACATTTATACCAATGCAAAGAGTAGTGTCATCAATCGAAATGATGAATATGTTTCACGAATGAAAACTGCTGGAGAAGTTATTTCTTTTGCTTTAGACCAACCATCGGAAGGACAATTTGGAGTACGTAAAGAAAATGAGTGCTCATATTTAGCATTCGGCGATGAGCATTTATTGCCAGTAAGTGAACTTGCCTTACAGGGCGAGTCAGGCATTCTTAATTCTCTTGCTGCCTTGGCTGTGGGTTATGCATTGAATCTGCCAATGCAACCCATGTTGGATAAGCTTAAAGACTTTAAAGGATTACCACATCGTTTAGCGTTAGTTGCAGAAAGAGATGGAGTGTTTTGGTTTAATGATTCAAAAGGCACCAATATCGGCGCAACGATTAGTTCATTACGCAGCTTGAATAAAAATATTATCTTAATTGCAGGTGGGGTATTTAAAGGCGGTGATTTAGCACAGCTAAAAAAGGCAGTTGCTAAGCATGCTAAGCATGTAATTTTGTTAGGGCAGGATGCAAATGTATTGCAGCAGGGAATAGAAGGTGTCTCGTCTATAGATGTCGCTAATTCAATGAATGAAGCAGTACAGATTGCGCTAAAAATCTCGATTACAGGTGATCAAGTTCTATTGTCTCCTGCTTGTGCAAGTTTCGATATGTATAAAAATTATATCGAACGAGGTTGTGATTTTGAGAATTGCGTGAAGGATCTTTTGTCATGAGTGCGGTAAAGCGAACGGCACGCAAAAAAGCTGCTAGTTTTGATATTGAATTGGCCCAGTATTGCGATGCCAAGCTAATGTTTGCGGCTGTGATGTTGCTTGGTATTGGTTTGGTGATGGTGGCGTCATCTTCAATTGAGATTGGAGACCGTGCAACAGGAGATCCACTTTATTACTTTAAGCGTCAATTTATATTTGCCTTGATGGGCATATCTGCTGGTTTCGCACTGACTAAAATTCGCCTAACACACTGGGAAAACTCTGGTATGGCGATATTGTTATTTATGGTGGTGTTGCTGTTATTAGTATTAATTCCGGGCTTGGGTAGAACGGTTAATGGGAGTACTCGTTGGCTAGCAATAGGTCCGTTTGGTTTGCAGGTGTCTGAAGCTGTAAAGCTGCTGTTGATTGTTTATCTTGCGGGTTACGTGGTTAGGCAAGGTAAACAAATTCGTGAGTCATTCATTGGTTTTGTTAAACCCATGCTTGTGTTGGTAGTGTTGTTTACACTTTTATTATTAGAGCCAGACTTTGGTGCAGCCATGGTGTTGCTAATAACTGCTTTGGGGATGCTGTATTTGGCAGGTGTGAAGTTTTGGAAATTTGGAATCTTATTAATGGCCTCGGCAATCTCGATGGGATTTGTTGCTATTTCGTCTCCTTATCGTGTTGAGCGCTTTACCGCATTTTTAAATCCATGGTCTGATCCATTTGGTTCGGGCTTTCAGTTAACCCAGTCATTAATTGCTATTGGCAGTGGTGGGTGGTCGGGCTTAGGTCTTGGTGCGAGTGTGCAAAAATTATTTTACTTGCCGGAAGCACATACCGATTTTGTATTTGCAGTGATAGCAGAAGAGCTGGGCTTGTTAGGTGTATTTATTGTATTGGCGTTATTTATACTTTTAATTTATCGATGCTTTGCAATTGGAAATATGGTTGAAAAGCAAGGTATGAAATTTGCTGCACAAATTGCCTACGGCATCGGGATTTGGTTAGGCCTACAAGCGTTTATCAATATCGGGGTGAATATGGGTGTATTGCCTACTAAGGGGCTTACTCTGCCATTTGTAAGTGCAGGTGGAAGTAGTTTGTTAGTTGTGTGTATGGCCATTGGTTTGCTTACACGTGTTTATACGGAGGGTCATGCCAAGTCATCCCATAGATGACTGTTTAAGGGATGAATTTGTACAGAAATATGACGACTCAACGTTCACCTGTAATGATATTAGCTGGCGGTACTGGCGGCCATGTGTTTCCCGCACTTGCAGTGGCCAAACAAATAGAACAGCAATCTGTACCAATTGTTTGGGTGGGCACTAAGCGTGGCATTGAAGCTAAATTGGTTCCCAATGCAGGCTATAAAATAGAATGGATTGCGGTGAATGGGTTACGTGGTAAAGGTTTTGCTACTTATCTATTGGCGCCATTCAAACTAGCATTGGCTAGTTTGCAAGTAACCTGGTTGTTAGTTAAGCATCGTCCTTGTGCAGTATTGGGTATGGGTGGTTTCGTTGCTGGCCCCGGTGGCTTAATCGCTGCGTTGATGCGTAAACCACTTATAATTCATGAACAAAATGCGATTGCAGGTTTAACGAATAGACTATTAGCGCCTTTTGCAAAACGAATACTTACCGGTTTCCCCAGCACTTTCGTGCGTAACAATGTTGAGGTATTGGGTAACCCGGTAAGAGCTGAAATTTCTCAATTACAACGTCAGTATCAAATAGCAGATCCTGCTGATAGGCCTCTGCGGGTGCTTGTGTTTGGTGGAAGTTTAGGTGCGCAGGTATTAAATGAAACAGTACCGGTTGCGATGGCGAAGATAATGGCGGAACTTCCGGTTGAAATGCACCCTGAGATTTGGCACCAGACGGGTGAACATAAGCATAAATTTACGTTTGAACATTACGAATCACAAGGAGTAAATTGTCGCGTAGATACATTTATCGATGATATGCAAGAAGCCTATGCGTGGGCAGATTTAGTGATTTGTCGTGCAGGTGCGATAACCGTTGCTGAATTATCGGTCGCTGGAGTTGGTGCAATTTTTATACCTTATCCATATGCGGTTGACGATCATCAAACTGCTAATGCTGGGGCATTGGTAAATGCTGGTGCTGCATTGATGATTGCTGAAAAACAGCTTACTGCTGACAGTCTTGCAAAAGTGCTGCAAGAATTGCTAAGCAATCGCACTAAATTAAGATCTTTTGCAGAAGCAGCAGGAACTTTTGCAAAACCACAGGCTGCTAGAGATGTTGCAAAAGTTTGTATTCAGGCCTGCTTGGGTAAAGATGATGAGAATATCAGTATGGTTAAAGATTTTTAGCTATGACATTTAATATCGGACAATTTGCTACGCGCAGAATTAAACAAGTGCACTTTGTTGGTATTGGTGGTTCTGGTATGGGTGGTATCGCTGAAGTTATGGTGAACCTTGGGTACAAGGTATGCGGTTCTGATATGCAGGAAAATGTGATGACACGAAAGCTCAGTGAGCTTGGTGCCACAGTGTTTGATAAGCATGAGGCTAGTAATGTGGATGGCGCAGATGTAGTGGTTATGTCGAGCGCAGTAAAGGAAGATAATCCAGAAGTGGTAGCTGCGCGTGAGCAACGCATTCCGATTGTGCCACGTGCGGAAATGTTGGCAGAACTAATGCGCTTTCGTTACGGAATCGCAATTGCCGGCACGCATGGTAAGACCACAACTACAAGTTTGGTGGCTTCAATTTTAGCGACTGCCAATATGGATCCTACCTTTATAGTGGGTGGACGTGTGAATAGCTTCGCTAGCCATTCGAAGTTGGGTGCTGGGCGATATTTAGTAGCGGAAGCAGATGAAAGCGATGCGTCGTTTTTGCATTTGCAACCGATCATGTCTGTGGTAACTAATATTGATTCTGATCATTTGTCTGCATATGGCGGTGATTTTAATAATCTGCAAGATGCATTTTTAGAATTTATTCATCATTTGCCTTTTTATGGCATGACCGTCTTATGTATTGAAGATGAAACCATAAAAGCCTTATTACCTAAAATTTATCGTCCATATTTAACCTACGGCTTTGGCGAAGAAGCGGATTATCAAATTACCAATGTAGTAATGTCTGGTGCACAAACTAAGTTTGAATTGCAGCGTCCAGACAATCAGCCCGCAATTGAATTCGTGCTAAATCTTCCCGGAGTTCACAATGTACAAAATGCAGTAGCTGCTGCGGTTGTGGCATTGCAATTAGATGTTGCAGAAGAATTTATTCAAGAAGCCTTTGAGAATTTTCAAGGCATCGCAAGAAGATTTCAAATCTATCCGGATATTAGTATTGATGGTAAAAGCATTCAGTTAGTGGATGATTATGGTCATCATCCGACAGAATTGGCCGCGACTATACAAGCCGCGCGTGAGGCATATCCCGAACAAAGAGTAGTTGTACTTTTTCAACCGCATCGCTATACGCGTACGCGAGATTTATTTGATGATTTTGTACGCGTCTTAAATGAAACCGATGCATTGATTTTATGTGAAGTGTATGCCGCAAATGAAGAGCCGATTGTTGGTGCAGATAGTGCAGCTTTATGTCGTGCCTTGCGAACGCGCGGCAAGCTAGATCCAATCTTGGTTAAAGATATGACTGAAATTCAGAGCACACTCGAACATGTAATTCATGATAACGATGTGTTGTTAACGCTAGGTGCAGGTAGTGTAGGTGGTGTAGCACCTGCGTTACATGAATCTTTTGCGGTGCATTAGTGATGAGTGCGGTGATGGTGAATGAGTTAAAAGATAACAAACTGCGAGGAAAACTTGAGAGAAAAGTTTCTTTGGCGCGATATACCAGTTGGAAAGTGGGTGGTGCTGCAGAAATGCTTTACCAGCCAGAAGATTTAGCTGATTTGCAAAATTTTATTAAGACTTTGGATGCGACAGTTCCGGTTACTTGGCTAGGTAGAGGTACAAATGTATTAGTGCGGGATGGTGGTGTACGTGGTGTGGTTATTATTATGCAGGGTTGTATAAATAAGTTGGAAAAAATTGAAAGCAACTTGCTTCGTGCGGAATTAGGTGTGTCATGTGCAAAATTGGCGCGTTTTGGTGCGGAGAATGATCTGGTAGGCGGAGAATTTCTTGCAGGCATACCGGGTACGGTAGGCGGTGCATTGGCAATGAACTCTGGAGCATATGGTAGTGAAACTTGGAATTATGTTTTAGAGGTGGAAACCATCGACCGTAATGGTGAGTTGCATGTGCGTAGTCCAAACGAATTTGAAATTGGCTACCGCTCTGTTAAGGGACGCAATGAAGAATGGTTTATAGCAGCTACATTTAGGTTCGCAGCTGGAGATGGTCAGCAAGCGAAGCAAAAAATTCGTGAATTATTAGATCAACGCAATACTTCGCAGCCAGTGGGAAATAAAAGCTGTGGTTCTGTATTTAGAAATCCTGAAAATGATTTTGCGGCACGATTGATCGAATCTTGCGATCTAAAAGGCAAAATGATCGGCGGCGCACAAATTTCAATGAAACATGCAAATTTTATTCTTAATACGGGCGATGCGACTGCAGCAGATATTGAAGCCTTGATTGTTAATGTTCGCAGCATTATTGAAAGCGAATGTGGAGTTTTGTTACTTCCTGAAGTCAGAATTATTGGAGAGGCTGCGTGATGGCCCAATTCGATACTCAACAACATTTTGGAAAAGTTGCAGTATTGATGGGTGGCCCATCGGCTGAGCGTGAAATATCTCTGAAGAGTGGCGCGGCGATATTAACTGCATTGCAAGAATCGAATGTGCATGCCGAAGCGATTGATGTTTCAGTCGACGTATTTGAAAAATTACAAAGTGGTAAATATAAGCGTGCTTTTATTGCGCTACATGGGCCGCTTGGTGAGGATGGCTGTATTCAGGGTGGCTTGGAAGTTATAGGCATGCCGTACAGTGGTAGTGGTGTGATGGCATCGAGTATTTGTATGAATAAATTGATGACCAAACAGATCTGGCAAGGCTGTGGAATACCAACTCCTAAATACTGCGTATTGAGCGATAGTGTGGACGAAGATGAATTGATTGCTGAGCTGGGTTTACCGATGATTTTTAAGCCTGTTTCACAAGGTTCAAGCATCGGCATGACAAAGGTGAATAGTAAAGCTGAAATTGCCTCAGCTTGGGTAAGTGCGCACCAGTTTGAGGAGTCCGTGATTGCTGAGCAGTGGGTTGAGGGTGGTGAGTATACCGTTGCCATATTGGATGGTTGCGCATTGCCTGTAATTCGACTCGAGACGCCTCATACTTTTTATGATTACGATGCCAAGTACCAATCAAACGATACACAATATCATTGCCCGTGTGGCTTAACTGCAGCGTTAGAAAAACAAATTCAAGTTCTCGCTGTCGAGGCTTTTGATGCAACCGATGCTTCTGGTTGGGGTCGTGTGGATGTGATGATAGATAAGCATGATCAGCCTTGGTTTTTAGAAGTGAATACTGTGCCAGGAATGACAGATCATAGTCTTGTGCCGATGGCGGCTAAAGTAAAAAATATCAGCTTTAATGAGTTAGTAATTAAAATTTTACAGACTTCTTTTAAAGAAGATTCTGAATTCTTATCTGAAAAGTCATCTGGACAAATGTCTGGAGCATGTAGCGCAACATGAAAAGAAAAAAACGTCATATCAAAAGAAGAAGTGCGACTAGTCGTAAAAGAACAGCGGCGCAATTGTTTTCAAAACGTGACGCTTGGGATGTAATCGTTGTGGTCATGTTGTTAACAATCATAGTGTACTTTTCTGCTTATGTTAGGAATAATCACCTCGCTATTGCGACATGGCCGGTGATAGAAAACGTAGATGTAAGTGGCAATATCGATGCAGTTGACCATGATGCATTAAAAGATATTATTCGCACTCACAGTGCTGGTGGTTTTTTGCATGTACGTATGGAACAACTAGAGCAAGAGTTGGAAAAATTAGCTTGGGTGCATCAAGCATCCGTAAAAAGATATTGGCCTGATACACTGAGTGTAAAAGTTTTACAACATACTCCAATTGCTCGCTGGGGTGATTTGGGACTCATGAATACTTATGGAGATTTGTTTTTTCCGAATGATATTAAACCCTACCAGTCTTTACCTATGCTCTATGGTGAAGAAGTCAGAGCAAAAGAATTAGCACGCACCTTTGAAAATAGCATGCAACAACTAAAACCATTAGGACTGCAGCTGCGCGGTATGTTTGAAGATGAGCGTCAATCTAAGCACCTGGTTTTATCCGATGGATTGGTGATTTCAATTGGGGATGGTGATGTGTCGAAAAAAATCAAACGATTTATCACGGCCTATGAGCAGTATTTGGCCGAGAACTTAAACGAAGTAAAAAAAGTAGACCTGCGATATACCAATGGTTTAGCCGTTGAATGGAAAAGTCCCCAGTTCGCTCAAAACTTAGCACAGCATTGAGAAATGGAACCAAATTTATGAGCCGCAAAGTTGATAAAAGTATGATTGTTGGATTGGACATTGGCACCTCCAAAATTACGGCGATTGTGGGTGAGGTTAACGAAGAAAATCAGATGGAGATTGTCGGAATTGGTTCGCACCCCTCACGTGGTCTTAAGAAAGGTGTGGTGGTAAATATTGAATCCACTGTGCAGTCGATACAGCGCTGTGTTGAAGAAGCAGAATTGATGGCGGGTTGTCAGATTCACTCGGTTTATGCAGGTATCGCAGGTAGTCATATACGCAGCATGAATTCACATGGCATCGTAGCAATTAAAGATCGTGAGGTTTCGTCCAGCGATGTGGAGCGTGTTATTGATGCGGCAAGAGCGGTAGCCATTCCTGCTGATCAGCGTGTATTACATGTTATGCCGCAAGAATTTGTAATCGATCAGCAAGAAGGTATTCGTGAGCCAATAGGAATGTCTGGAGTACGTCTGGAAGCGAAGGTGCATCTAGTAACTGGAGCAGAAAGTGCAGCACAAAATATTATTAAATGTGTGCGTCGTTGTGGTTTAGAGGTTGACGATATAATTTTAGAGCAATTGGCTTCTAGTTATTCAGTATTAACTGATGATGAAAAAGAGTTGGGAATTTGTTTGGTGGATATAGGTGGCGGCACGACCGATGTTGCAGTGTTCACGGAAGGCGCGATTAAGCATACAGCGGTCATTCCTATTGCGGGTGATCAAGTTACAAATGACATTGCAGTGGCAATGCGTACACCAACTCAATATGCAGAAGAAATTAAAATTAAATATGCCTGTGCATTACGCCAACTTGCCAATCCGGATGACACGATAGAAGTGCCGAGTGTGGGGGATCGGGAACCAAGACGGCTTTCACGACAAACACTTGCGGAAGTGGTGGAGCCACGTTATGAGGAATTATTGACTCTTATACATGCAGAATTACGTCGTAGCGGCTTTGAAGATTTGGTTGCTGCGGGTGTGGTGTTGACTGGGGGTAGTTCAAAAATGGAAGGTGTAGTTGATTTGGCTGAAGAAGTATTTCATATGCCAGTGCGTTTAGGTTTGCCACAACATATTACTGGGCTGGTTGATGTGGTGCGTAATCCGATTCATGCGACTGGAGTGGGTTTACTGTTGTTCGGGCATAAGAACCAGCAGAGAGGTGAAGCTTCATTATTTAATGAATCAAGTATGGGAAGTGCGTTGAAGAGGATGAAGAATTGGTTTCAGGGGAGTTTTTAAAAACTCAAAATTAGTATTTTTAAATTATATTTTTAGCATGTAACTAGAGGAGAAATATCATGTTTGAATTAATGGATGCATACAGTCAGAGCGCTGTAATCAAAGTCATAGGTGTCGGCGGCGGTGGCGGTAACGCAGTACAGCATATGGTTAACTCAGCAATAGAGGGGGTTGATTTTGTGTGTGCGAACACCGACTCGCAAGCGCTGAAAAATACCAATGCAAAAACGGTTATGCAATTGGGTAGTGAAATAACAAAAGGTTTAGGTGCGGGTGCCAACCCTGTAGTAGGTCGTGAAGCCGCCATTGAAGATCGTGATCGCATTCATGATGTAATTGCAGGTGCTGATATGTTGTTTATCACAGCTGGCATGGGTGGTGGTACGGGAACAGGCGCTGCGCCAATAGTTGCAGAAGTTGCAAAGGAGCTAGGAATTTTAACCGTAGCTGTTGTAACCAAGCCGTTTCCATTTGAAGGTGGGAAACGTATGCAGATTGCAGACACTGGTATTGAAGAACTTAGCAAGCATGTTGATTCATTAATAACGATTCCAAACGAAAAGTTATTGACGGTATTAGGTAAAGATACAAACTTGCTTGAGGCATTTAAATCCGCGAATGATGTGTTACACGGCGCAGTTCAAGGTATTGCTGAATTGATAACCTGCCCGGGTTTGATCAATGTCGACTTTGCAGACGTGCGTACTGTTATGTCTGAAATGGGTATGGCGATGATGGGTTCAGGTTTATCTGTTGGTACTGAGCGTGCTCGTGAAGCTGCGGAATCTGCAATTTCAAGTCCCTTGCTTGAAGATATCAATATTTCTGGTGCTAAGGGTATTCTAGTAAATGTTACTGCAAGCGGTAATCTTTCAATCGGCGAATTTGAAGAAGTAGGTAATCATATTAAAGGACTGGCTTCTGATGATGCGACCGTAGTAGTGGGTACGGTAATTGACGAATCTATGGGTGATGACCTACGTGTGACCTTAGTGGCGACGGGTATCGGCTCACCTAAAGTATCAATACCAGTTAGACCGACGGTCAAATTGGTTGAAGCTCAGCCTAAAATGGTAATTGAGGATCCGGCGGTTGCAGGGTTAGGAGATGAGTTAGAAGCTCCAGTAGCGATACATGCGGAGAATCGTGCTAAATCTGTGGGCAGCGAGAAAGAAGACGACTATGATCTGGATTACTTGGATATTCCAGCATTCTTACGCCGGCAGGCTGACTGATAGGCTGATTAATAGTCGATTGAAGATCTATATAATGAAGTTGCTTAAGCGGAACCAAGTTTCGGTTGAGGGTTCAAATATCCCAAGCGACGTAATTGTAGGATTTGTGTAATAATGTCGCGGTTTTTAGATGGTGTCTTCATGCAGCTGTAATGAAAATGCCAATACTTTGTACTGGTGCATCCATATAGGGGTGTCCATTTACTAACTGCGATCGAATAGGATGTACGGTCCGTGATAAAACAAAGAACGCTAAAAAATGTAATACGTGCCACTGGGGTGGGGTTGCATACAGGAAAGAAGGTGTATTTAACCTTAAGGCCTGCACCCGTTGAAACTGGTATCGTATTCAGGCGTATCGATCTCGATCCTCCTGTCGAAATTAAAGCCAGTCCTGAAAATGTTGGAGATACTAGTCTCTCTACAACCTTGGTGTCTGGTGAAGTACGTATCTCAACCGTAGAACATCTCCTGTCAGCGATTGCTGGGCTTGGAATTGATAATGCTTATGTTGATGTAAGTGCTCCTGAAGTTCCTATTATGGATGGTAGCGCGGGTCCTTTTGTGTTCTTAGTTCAGTCTGCAGGTATTATTGAGCAAAATGCACCGAAGAAGTTTATTCGCATTACCAAAGCAGTAGAAATAAAAGAAGATGATAAGTGGGCACGCTTTGATCCATTTGATGGATTCAAAGTTGGCTTCACAATCGATTTTGATCACCCGGTATTCAAAGCAGGACCACAAAAAGCAGAACTTGATTTTTCTACCACTTCTTTTGTAAAAGAGGTGTCGCGTTCACGTACATTTGGATTTATGCGTGACTTTGAAACCTTGCGATCCCAGAACCTTGCTTTGGGCGGTAGTTTAGACAACTCAATTGCTGTTGATGATCATCGCATTCTTAACGAGGATGGTCTGCGCTACGAAGATGAATTTGTAAAACACAAAATTCTAGATGCAATTGGAGACTTATATTTGCTTGGGCACAGCCTAATTGGTGCTTTCAGTGGCTATAAGTCTGGTCATTCTTTAAACAATAAATTATTGCGTCAACTGGTATCCGTAACGGATGCTTGGGAAGAAGTGACCTTTGAAGATGATGAAGAAAATGTACCTATCTTCTACAGTCGGCCAATAAGCGCTAGTTCGTAATAATCATATTTATAGCTGACTGCCTTTCAGCTAAAGTAGTTGCTAAATCAATCCTTTTTGCCTCTCTTGGAGAGGCGTCGCATCGCATTTTGAAGTTCTAAGTCCTTGATATCTTTGGCGCACTGACTGATGTGATTTGCGCTATCTACGGACAAATATTCGGCTTTCGTCGGATGATTTACACCATTGATAACGTTACATATTTTAACCTTTATTTGATTCAAGTATTCCTTTACAGTAAGACTTAGTTCTTGATTCAGTTGCTTCAATATCTCACGTTGTTGGAATCGAATAACACTCGCCCGATTAGGATCATCCGTAATGATTGTAAGGGTCCGATTGTCGATACCTGCAACCCAACAGTGACTGGCTAGGTCTTCAGGTAACTGCATTCTTATACTCAAGGTGAGTCTATGTAGCAGTTTAGCTTTTTTTTGCAGATCTACGCTGATGTAGGATGAAAATTTTTGCATCGGGTTGTTATATACACGGATTGTATTAATACACGAACATGGACTTTACATAATAAGTATAAAAAATATTAGATGAACATTATCATTTTTCCGCGCCCGCAAACAAATCATATCTATGCAAATCCATTGCGTGGCTTCAATAAAATTGGCGTATTCTTGGCTTTAATCACGCTTTCAGCAGTTTTGTTAGGTGGAGGCTATTTGCTGGGTATTTCATTTGGCCATAAAACTATATTGAACGAATGGAAGGCGGATGTAAGTGCGCAAAATGAACGTTTACATATTGCAAAGCGTGAAAGTGAAACCCACGTAGACGCACTAACAACTAAAGTGGGTCTTTTGCAGGCACATGTAAATCGTATTGACGCACTAGGCAATATGCTCGTCAGTATGGCTGGATTGGATGCAGATGAGTTTAGTTTTGACTCAATACCTGGTGTTGGTGGTCCGACCGCAGTGTCTGACGGCGAAGCTCATGTTGATATGGAAATTGATGCGGTGCTCGCAAGATTGAATACCGAAATTGATAATCGTGAATACCAATTACGAGTGCTTAACGATTTGCTCATCGATGAGAAATTAGAACAAGAAACTCGCCCACAGGGCCGACCGGTTATTCATGGCTGGATCTCGTCATACTTTGGTAAGCGCACCAGTCCTTTCAGTGGCAAGACTGAGACACACAGAGGCGTGGATTTTGCCGGTAAAGCGGGCAACGATGTCGTTGCGGTTGCTGGTGGGGTGGTCACTCACGCAAGTGAAAAAGGCGGCTACGGATACCTAGTCGAGGTTGATCATGGTAATGGCTATGTCACTCGTTATGGGCATAACCAGATGGTTCACGTACAGGTAGGTGAAGCGATAAAGCGCGGGCAGGTAATTGCCAAACTCGGCAGCACAGGTCGTTCAACAGGCCCTCATGTGCATTTCGAAGTCATTAAGGATGGTGCTCGTATCGATCCAATGAAATTTGTAGAGTAGGATTGCGACGCTAACTACTTTGTAGATTTCTTTCTGCTAGCCTAATTTCTTCTGGGCTAGTGTATAATCTCTAGCTTACTCCTTATATTAAAAACTTATACTTCATACACCCAATTATTAGCATTGGTAGAGTCAATTTATATTGCGGTCTTGTTTAGCGATCTAAGAAGCAGGCATTCCTCTCTACTGTTCGTCCAGTAATATTATTATCTTTCATACATCATAAAATATGTTTCAAAAGGTTACAAAGAAGCTGTTTGGTAGTCGTAATCAGCGGCTGGTCAATCAATATACTAAAGCAGTTAAACAAATAAACGACTTAGAAGATTCTTATAAAGCGCTGAACGATGAAGCGTTAAAAAATAAAACCACAGAATTTCGCAATCAATTTAGTAATGGAGCCTCTCTAGAAGATCTGCTTCCTGACGCATTCGCAACGGTGCGAGAGGCAGCAAGCCGTGTATTGGGTATGCGTCATTTTGACGTGCAACTTATTGGTGGCATGGTTTTAAATGATGGCAAAATTTCTGAGATGCGTACCGGTGAAGGTAAGACCTTGGTTGCAACTTTGCCAGTATATTTAAATGCATTATCAGGGAAAGGTGCACATGTGGTCACCGTTAACGACTATTTAGCCACACGTGATGCGGAATGGATGGGGCAGATATATCGCTTTCTAGGCCTTAGTGTGGGCGTAGTTACAGGTGGCATGATGCATGAGGCGCGACAACAAGCTTATGCTGCAGATATTACATACGGTACCAATAACGAGTTTGGTTTTGATTATCTGCGCGACAACATGGAGTTCTCTATCCAAGGTTGTGTGCAAAGAGACTTGAATTTTGCAGTGGTGGATGAAGTGGACTCAATTTTAATTGATGAAGCACGCACACCTTTGATAATTTCTGGCCCTAGTGGCGAACACTCTGAAATGTATATTGCTATAAATAAGCTAGTACCAAAGCTTGTTGTGCAGCAGGAAGAAGAGGGTCCAGGTGATTACAGTGTAGATGAAAAAAGCAGACAAATATTTCTTACTGAAGAAGGTCATCAAAACATTGAGGATTTGCTTGCAGAACAAGGGCTGCTAGCTGATGGTGAAATTCTCTATGACACTACAAATATCGGTCTGCTGCATCATGTAAACGCAGCACTGCGTGCGCATAAATTGTTCCAAAAAGATGTTGATTATATTGTTCAAGACGGACAAGTAATTATTGTTGATGAGTTTACCGGGCGCACTATGCCAGGTAGACGCTGGTCAGATGGTTTGCATCAAGCGGTTGAAGCCAAAGAAGGATCGAAGATACAAAATGAAAACCAAACCTTAGCTTCGATTACCTTCCAGAATTATTTTCGTCTCTATAACAAGCTTTCCGGTATGACCGGAACTGCAGATACAGAAGCATTTGAATTTCAGTCTATCTATGGTTTAGAAGTTGTGGTGATCCCAACGCATAGAGATATGGTTCGCAATGATATGGGTGATTTGGTTTATCTCACATTGAATGAAAAATACGACGCGATAATTAACGACATAAAAGATTGTGTGCAACGCGGTCAACCTGTTTTAGTTGGTACGACTTCAATTGAATCATCCGAATTAATATCGAATGTGTTGTATAAATCAAACATTGAGCATCAGGTGTTGAATGCTAAGCAGCATGAGAAAGAATCGCACATCATTACTCAGGCAGGAATGCCAGGTAAGGTAACGATTGCGACTAATATGGCAGGACGAGGGACTGATATCGTACTAGGGGGTAGCTTGGATGCTGAATTGCAACAACTTGAAGAGGCTAGTAATGCTGAGTCTGTAAAAACTGAATGGCTGAAGCGACATGAAGCGGTGCTTAATTCTGGTGGCTTACATATCATTGGTACCGAGCGACATGAATCTCGTCGTATTGATAATCAATTGCGTGGTCGTTCGGGTCGTCAAGGTGATCCTGGTTCAAGTCGTTTCTATCTTTCAATGGAAGATAATCTGATGCGCATATTCGCATCCGACAAGGTGCGTGGCTTGATGCAAAAACTGGGTATGCAAGCAGGTGAATCAATCGAACATCCATGGGTGTCTAAAGCGATTGAAAATGCGCAGCGCAAAGTTGAAGCACATAACTTTGATATTCGTAAAAATCTACTCGAATACGATGATGTTGCAAACGATCAACGTAAAGTGGTCTATGAGCAGCGACGCGATTTAATGATAGAAGAAGATATTTCAGAAACCTTAGCGGCTATTCGCGAAGATGTTACCGATGCAGCTATTAGTGAATATCTTCCTGTAGGTAGTATGGATGAGCAATGGGATATTGAGGGCTTAACCAACGCATTTAATAATGATTTTGGATTGTCTTTCCCTGTTCAACAATGGCTTGATGACGAAGACACTGTAGCCGAAGAAGAAGTGCGTGAAAGAATACATCAGCGTGTCGCTAAATTATTTCAGGAAAAACAAGATCGTGTGGGTCCTGAAATTATGCGCAGACTTGAAAAAGATATGATGTTAAAAGTGTTGGATAATCGCTGGAAAGAGCATCTTGCAGCAATGGATTATTTGCGCCAAGGTATTGGGTTGCGCGGTTATGCGCAAAAGAATCCCAAACAAGAATATAAACGTGAAGCCTTTGGTATGTTCCAAGAAATGCTAGAGCAAATTAAGCACGAGACAATTTCCTTGATTTCCAGAGTGGAGCTTCCAACCTTAGAAGAAATTAAAGCTATGGAAGCGGCTCAACAGGTGCCCGATAATGTTCAATATCAACACGCACAGGCGGATGACATTTTGCACCCAGATCAGCAGCAAGAAACTTCCCCGCAAGCAGAAGAGCATGTTAAGCAAGAGCCCTTTAAGCGTACAGATAAAAAATTAGGTCGTAATGACCCTTGTCATTGTGGATCGGGCAAGAAATTTAAACAATGTCACGGTAAATTAGCTTAGCTTAGCTCAGGGAAGCTCTGATTATTCCAGCCTTAATAATTAGTCGTTAAAATTATCTCAAAAGTTTCGTGTGTTCGCGTGTACACACGGCAACTGCTCTTGTCTCCATGCAGTTATCGCTTTTTGAAATAACTTTATGTTCCATCTCTGTCGTTGATATTAGTTATATAGGGGTAAATAAATCAGAGCTTCCTAGGGGAAGATCTGTTATAAACTTTTTATAATATTTACAGTTTATATTTTTAAGCATGGCAATTTCACTACAAGCTCCAATTAATCTGCTGCCAATAGCGGGTATCCGAATTGCTAATGCAGCTGCAGGAATTAAGTATAAAGATCAAGATGATCTTGTGCTGTTTGAATTATCTAAGGGCTCAAATACCGCAGCTGTACTCACAAAAAATCAATTCTGTGCAGCACCTGTTGAAATAACTCGAATGCATTTAGAGGTATCAACGCCTAAATATCTGTTGATCAATTCAGGTAATGCTAATGCTGGTCTTGGTAAGCAAGGTATTGCTGATGCTAAACAGGCATGCGCCTCACTTGCGGCAGAAGCTA
>CAYXVH010000235.1:0-3499 GCA_964468615.1 uncultured Thiotrichales bacterium
CGGTTCCTATGCGCATTCCACGGTATAAAACCGGCGCGCCTGCTACCAGCCCACTTACCGATGTGTCAATGAGTAATAAGTACTCAACATAATAATGAAATGGGTTTTCATTAATGCTGTCGGCATCAGGGTAAAGTTTAAATTTCGTATGATTTTCTACTGCGCTACCCG
This sequence comes from uncultured Thiotrichales bacterium, assembly GCA_964468615.1. GTDB lineage: Bacteria > Pseudomonadota > Gammaproteobacteria > UBA4575 > UBA4575 > JABDMD01. The sequence continues at coordinate 172 of CAYXVH010000235.1, forward strand.
GTTTTGCGCCAGTAGGTAAGTCAAAGGTAACGCCTCCTAGCATTATAGTCGCTAATGAGCCGGTGCGTAATGAAACCCCAGCCGCTGAAGCTTTAAATGAAATACCGCTGACGTTCCAAAAGCGACTATTATTGGTTACTAAGCTATCGTACGGTGGTTTAATAAAAAGTTTTACTTCGAGCTTTTGGGTCTTGGCGTCCAGTGTGGTGCTATCAATAGTTCCAACATTATAGCCGCGATATAACACCGGATCTCCAGTACTGACGGAAATGGCCTCGTCGCTTAACAATGTTAGGCGTAAACCATGCTCATCAGTGTGCGTCACGGGTACCTTATCTAGTCCTTGAAATTTTCGCATACCTATTTCGCCTGTGCCCGGTGAAACCTCAATGTAGGCACCCGAAAGCAAGGTGCCTAAACCACTTATTCCTCCTGCACCAATGCGTGGGCGCACTACCCAAAATACTGAATCGTCGCGTAACAGATGTGCGGCTTTGTGATCAAGTCGTGCCATCACTGTGACGCCGTTTAAATCAGGATTAAGTTGTATGCTTTCAACTATTCCAACATTGACACTCAAGGCCTTAATTTTAGTTTTTCCAGCTTCAAGGCCTTCTGCCGTTGAAAATGTAATGGTGATTTTGGGTCCCTGTGTTCGGTAGTGGTTGATAACCATGCCGATACCAACCACCAGCGCTACCAGTGGTATGATCCAAACCGCTGGCAGTCTTCGCCGACTCGACACTATTGCTTTATGCTCATTCGCCATTATCTTGACTCTGGGTTTTCGTGGCATCCCAAATCAGTCGTGGATCAAACGATCGTGCAGCCATCATGGTGATAATTACCACGCCTGCAAAGGCCAAAGCAGCCCCACCAGGTCGTATTGTTAAGATTCCACCAAGATGAATTAAAGCAACGGTTATTGCTACCACAAAAATATCAATCATGGACCAGCGACCAACAAACTCCGTAATGCGATAAAGCTTGGTACGTTTTTTTCTTGTTGTGCCCCTGTTATGTGCAACGCTCCAACATAGCCAAAGTAGGGAAATAATTTTTGCAATCGGTATTGATATACTGGCGAAAAAAATTACCGACGCAATCAGGTACGAACCACCCTCCCAAAATTCAATGACACCATAGATAATAGTAGCTGAATGCTCCTTACCGAGTTGGTCGGTGAACATCATGGGCAGCACATTGGCTGGTATATATAAAATACAGGCCGTTAGTACCAATGCTACCGTACGGTGAATGCTATCGGGTTTGCGCAAACGCAAACGAGTGCCACAACGTGGACAATGGACTACGGATATATTGGTGAGCTTTCCGCAGACATGACAATTGGCTAGATTTTTTAATACTGCGCTCGTCATGGCTGTGCTTGCTCTAAGGTATCCCAATAGTAATGTTGATCAAGGTTTGTTAATGACAGGGTAAAGCAGATGGTGAATCCAACGTAAGCCCAAAAGGAAAAATCCAGCACCACCGTTGCGAGAGATACGATTTTTACCATGGCGACGAGTATGCCGATTAGAAATATTTCAGCCATTCCCCAGGGAGTAACTACTGAAATAATATGCGCCATTCCGTAAGCCCCGGGTGCGCGTTTACCTGTCAACATAAGATAGCCTAAAGTCCAAATTATACAAATCAGAATCAGCAAAGGTGCAAGGATAATGAAAAACAGCACAAATGCGGCTAACAGCTGATCACCTTCTTGATATAGTGCAATAGAAGTTTGCAAAAGCGTCATTACTGATTCTAAGCCGTGAGATTTTAAAGCCAGAAATGGATACATGCTGGTGATGACTAAGAAAGTTACGGCTGCAATGGCAAAGGATAGGGAGCGCTGCATGCCATCGTGCGGATGAGAACTCAGTAGATAGTTGCAGCGCGGACAATATGCACGTTGACCTTCTTCTAGTTCTGGAAGGTTTAGCAATAAATCACATTCATGGCATGCAATTTGGCTCATTTTTTTATGATACTTTGTTATTTAACCAAATTGAATTAATACATTTACACTCGTATTGTTAAATCAATTTGTACATTTAGTGCAATCAAAATCAGAGGTTGCTGACAGCTCATTTATGTTGCGAAGCAAATACACCTGGTTTCTTACCTGCGATGTACACCCTTGTGTACGGGTTGTCGAACAACTTCTCCTTTGTGCCCCTCCATTCGCTCTTTTCTTTCCTTGAGTATTTCCCTGCGTCTCTCCTGCCCATCAACATAATCATAATCATCCGCTACACCTTGATGAATGACCTCTAGTTGTTCTGGTGCTTGTTCTGTTTTGGTTTTGGTTTTGGTTACGGATGCTGACGTGGATGCTTTAATGCTCTCTTCCGGAAGAGAATCCGCAACATTCGGCTTTTCAACATCGATTACCTGCGCATCAGAGTTTGGTTGATCGCTGAATTCGACCACGCCCTCTTTATCAACGCTTTCATAGACTTGCTCTGCAACGACTGTGAAGCTGACAGTGATCATGACTACAAAGCTCAAAATTTGATAGTTGAGATTCATGTCTATTCTCCTACATTGAGTGGGCTGAACTTCGGCCTAATGGACTACTACCTTCTACCATCGAATGAGCCATCAATCCTGCCAGCCAGGGCATGGTTACGTATCTCGCTTTCATACAACACACTAGGCACTGCATTGGTATTCTCGCGGTTATCATCATCTTCATATTGCAACCACAATCAACAGTAACCTACTTTTTCTACATAAGTTTTCATTCCCTTCCCCTAAACACAGTCTCACAACCTCGCTTATTTAGTAGTTTTATCGACAAGGCCTTTAATAGGTTGTGACTTAGATCAGTTTATGCTTAGAAAAATGTGCAAAGCAGATTTGCTATGGGTCGTTAGCAGATCTTCAAGCTAGTGCAAATAGACGATTTTTGTGTAGCCTGATCAAAATATACTCGCATTAAATAACCTTCCTTGAGATAATTTAGCAATGTTAGTTCAACTTCGATTTAAAAATATTCCAGTAATCATACTGAAGGCATTTATTATTGCCCAAATATGCTTAGTCTTTATGTCGCAGCTGTTTGCGGATGAAATGAGTAGAGGTGAAATTGCGGGCGTCATACGTTCTGCCGAACACCCATGCAAAAATGTTTTAGCTTTGGAAAGCACTGGAAAGAATTCATGGAAGGTTGAATGTAACTCTGGAAGCTATATTGTAATTCGTAAAACAGATGGGGAATTTATAGTTCAATCAGCTGAAAAAAAATAGAAATCAGTTGTAATTTGAGCCCAAAATTACAATTATTTATAGGAGCAGGCTCTTGCTAACTCGAAGACAAGCT
>CAYXVH010000236.1:0-4223 GCA_964468615.1 uncultured Thiotrichales bacterium
ATGATGAACATAAAGAAAAATGTCCAAAGTGTAATAGTAAAGATATAGAACGTGTTCTAGGCGCTGTTAGCGTACAAACATCCAAAAAGTCATAAACTTAATACTGAATTATCTCAAGATATTGCCTCACGCTACGGCATACGTAGCATACCTACGCTTATAGTATTTAAAAATGGTAAAGAAGTTGCTCGTCAAGCAGGAGCCATGGATCAAGGAAATCTTGTACCCTTTATTGAAGCAAATTTGTAGCTTTATAATCAATCCACTGAGCTTTTATAGAGAAAACTGTTAGATTCATGATTTTTTAGATGTCTGCACGCTAGCAGCACCTATAACACGTTCTATATCTCCACTTTTACACTTTGGACATTTTTCTTTATGTTCATCATGTTCATTTACTGATTCAATTAAATCAAATACATGACCGCAGCTATTACATTTAAAATCGTATATTGGCATCGTGTCTATTACTGGTTAATTACCTGCTATTTATACTATTGTTTGGTTTAGTCATGAGTTGATTTGTGTCAACTATTTTATTAATGCTGCGATTTTGACCCTCGTCAATTTTCTTTTTAGTAATAAATATATATTGGTTCTAAGTAAATCTTTTAAACAACAGCTCGGCCTAAAAAAATAGCGATACAACACCAAATAGAGAGCCAAAAATGCAATCCCCAGTACAAGTAACGTTTAGAGGCTTTGAACACTCGGATTTTGTGGAGGAAAAAATTCGCGAGAAAGCGAAAAAGCTTGAGCGTTATTATCCACATATCTCACATTGTCGAGTAGTAATTGAAGCCGAACATCATCATCACCATCAAGGCAATCTTTATGACGTACGCATTGATATAACCGTGCCTGATAAGGAGATTGTCGTCAGTCGAAAAAAACACGATAACCATGCGCATGAAGATGCTTATGTCGCAATTCGTGATGCATTTAACGCAGCACGGCGACAACTTGAAGATTATGCGCGTGTGCATAGAGGAGATGTTAAAAGTCATGAGGCTGGTTCAAGAGGCTCACAACTAAAGCGATCATTTTCGGAAGATTAAAACATAAGATCAGTGAGACTGTTAATGGTTAGTGGAACTCTAATAATTACTATTATTCGGGGTTATTAGGGACTTCACTGGGAGGTGTAGGTTGAACTTCAGGAGTAGGGCTGGGGTTAACTTCTGGTGGGTTACCCGGTGGAATCTCAACAGGGGCTTGTTCAGGCGGTAGTTCAGGTGGACTAGTGGGTGGAATTTCAGGCTCGCCGTTGTTACTAGCCGACAGCTGAATATCAGCTTTAATAACCATAGCTGTTTCTAAAACTGTGAGAGTATTGGGCTAGAAAAGATAATTATTAAAGCCAGTGCAGCAATTACAAGTAACAAAACAATCTTATGTTTAGCTATTTTCTCCATTACTATGTCCCTCACGTTAATATTGGTAACTAGCTACAAATATACATATGAATTGTGGTGAGAAAATTGACATAAATCAGTTTAAGTAGGCTCTGTGGCGAAAATCGCTGCTAATGGTATTTCTTGCTGTAGCGTTTCAAGTTCAGTTTCTGCTAGGGTTTCTTGTTCGAGCAACATTCTTGCACCGTGTTCAAGTACATCGCGGTTGCGTTTTAAAATGTCGGTTGCTTTTTCCAATGCACCATTCAAGAGTTTTCGTACAGCGCAATCAATTTCCCGTGCGGTTTCTTCACTGAAATCACGTTTATTAAACCCGGGTACACCTTCTAAAAATAATGGAGCATCTTCTTGATATACTACTTGTCCAAGTTTCTCGTCCATGCCGTATCGTGTAACCATACTTCTTGCAATGTCTGTTGCTTTAGCAAGGTCATCTGCAGCCCCGGTTGATAAATGCTTAAAAATAAGTTGCTCGGATGCGCGGCCACCAAGTAATACCGCCATTTTGTTTTCAAGCTCTTCTCGAGTCATTAGATAACGGTCCTCGGTAGGGCGTTGAATGGTGTAGCCAAGTGCACCTATACCTCGCGGGATTATTGAAATTTTGTGTACCGGATCTACACCAGGTAATGACATGGCAACAAGCGCATGCCCCATTTCATGATGAGCAACAACTTCACGCTCTTTTGGATTAAGCAAACGATTCTTTTTCTCTAGTCCGGCAACAATGCGTTCAATTGCTTGAGTAAAATCATCTAAAGTGACTTCATCGCCTTTGCGTCGAGTAGCCAGTAAGGCTGCTTCATTGACTAAGTTAGCTAGATCCGCACCAGTAAAGCCAGGTGTTAATGCAGCAATACTTTCTAAATTAATATCCTTTGCTAAGTGAATTTTCTTTATATGTACTTTAAGAATTTGTACACGCCCAACTTTGTCAGGGCGGTCAACAAGCACTTGTCGATCAAACCGTCCAGCACGTAAAAGAGCCGGGTCCAAAATTTCAGGGCGGTTAGTTGCGGATAACAAAACCAAACCTTTACTTGGATCGAAGCCATCCATTTCTGATAGCAATTGATTTAAAGTTTGTTCTTTTTCATCGTGTCCTCCACCAGCAGGATTAATTCCACGAGCACGTCCAAGCGCATCTAGTTCATCAATGAAGATAATTGCGGGAGCTTTTTGACGTGCTTGATCGAATAGATCGCGTACTCGAGCAGCACCGACTCCAACAAACATTTCTACAAATTCGGAACCGTTGATTGAAAAAAATGGAACGCCAGCTTCACCAGCTACAGCTCTTGCAAGCAATGTTTTACCTGTTCCGGGCGGTCCAACTAAAAGAATACCTTTGGGAATTCTTGCGCCAAGCTTGCTATAGCCTTGTGGGTCATTTAAAAAGTTTACTATTTCTTGAAGTTCTTCTTTGGCTTCTTCAACACCAGCAACGTCTGCAAATGTAACCTTGGTATCTTTTTCTACATAGACTTTAACTTTGCTTTTCCCAATCTCCATCATGCCACCACCTAAACTTCCCATGCGGCGAAACAAGTAAGACCAAAGTGCAAAAAATAATAGAATTGGTATAACCCAAGAAACTACATTTCCAAGCCAACGATTTTCTTTTTTACCCGCAAAGCTGACACCAGAGGCTTCAAGATCATCTATCAGTTTAAGGTCATCAAGACGTACCGTATAAAACGAGCGTTCTATATCGCTATTTATGTTTAATGCTTCTATTCTTTCGTAAGGTAAATAATCATCTATGTCTCTAAGTATAATAGTGCCCGAGATATCAGTTTCAGTAAGCCGTATGTTTTCTAACTTGTTTGCTTTGAGCAGTATTTTAAATTCACTATAAGTTAAGTTTTCTATTTGAGGTGGGTTAAAAAAACTTTGTAAATAAGCAATGAAAAAAAAAGCAAAAACAAAGTACCAAATTGAATATTGGTGTTTATTATCCATAGGTCATTTAGATCGCTATAATCACATTTTTGTAAAACTTAATATAGAAATAGGTTTTGTTAATTGATATGCATCAAGATAAGCAATAATATTTGCTCATATAGTTAATCTTGAGATTTGCGCCATATATATAGTTTGTAAAAACCCTGTAGTTTCAATAGCATATGAATGTATAAACAGTTATATATATAACAGTAATTATTTGTAGGTAAGGATGCACATGTCAGGTTTTGCTACTCCATATTCTTTGGTCCCTCCCGTGGTCAAATCTTTACTTATTGCTAATGGAATTATATTCGTGCTGCAAATGTATATGGGTAATACCATGATCGCAGAGTTGGCGTTATGGCCATTAGATTTATCATCTAGACCAGACATAGCATCAACACGACCACAGTTTGGAATTTCTCAATTGGTGACCTATGCATTCTTGCATGGTGGGATGATGCATTTGTTATTGAACATGTATGCCTTGTGGATGTTTGGTTCACGCATTGAAAGGTTGTGGGGTTCTAAAGTATTCGCTATCTATTATTTTGTCTGTGTGGTGGGTGCAGGTTTAATGCAATTGTTAGTTTCTTCCCAGGGCAATAATATCTATCCGACGGTTGGTGCTTCGGGAGGTGTTTTCGGTTTGTTGTTAGCATTTGGTATGTTTTATCCAAGAGAGCGACTCATTCTTCTTTTTCCGCCGATACCCATTGAGGCGCGATGGTTTGTCATTATTTTTGGCGGAATTGAATTATGGTTTGGAATAACCGGAACAGCTCAAGGAATTGCGCATTTTGCACATTTAGGTGGAATGTTATTCGGTTTTATTCTTATTCTATATTGGAAAAAGAATCC